>OMIX01000070.1 GCA_900299195.1 Deltaproteobacteria bacterium | reverse complement strand
TAATAATCCCCGCATTCCAATGGAACTATGGGCACCCGCCGTTACAGCGACAGATCCGTCGTATTGGGAGAGTTCTTGAATAGTTCGGGAATACGCCGTCGAAGAAAAACCCAACCCTCCAAACTCTTCTGGGATCACGAAGCTAAAAAGACCCATCTGCTTCATTTCATCGATGAACTCTTTAGGAAGCTCGCCCGCTTTGTCCCACTTTCTAAAGTCGGTTTCTTTGCTTTTTAACCAACTCGAAATCGAATCGAAGGTCGTTTTTAACAACTCTCTTTCATTCTCACTCACTTTGGGAAATGGAAAAATGATCTCTTCTGCAATATTTCCGGTACAAAGACTTCGCATAAAACTAATCGATTTATCGGTCACATTTCACCTCATCATTATTTGTTAAAATACATTTTCTTTTAACCATTTGAAATAATCCGAATTTCCTTGAGTTATTTTCCAAAACACAACACAAGGGACCGCATAAGAATGTAGCTTCTTGATCTCTTGAGTAATCGCTTCCACTTTTTCTTGACTACTTTTTACGATCAAAACCGTTTCAGCTGCCGTTTCCACTTTTCCCTCCCACCGGTAGATTGAGGACATAGATGGAATCACGTTGGCACAAGCCACAAGTCCTCTGCCTACTAGCCGCTTGGCAATTTTAAGTGCTTCGGCTCTGTTTCGGGTAGTGACATATCCCATCACCGCCGATTTCACTTTTTTTGTTTTCTTTGGTTTCATTTTTCCTTACGATACCTCGCATGTTGAGAGTAGTCACCTGGAACGTAAATTCTATTTCAGTTCGATTAGAACGGCTTTTGGCCCTTTTAAATCGCTGGAGCCCAGACGTAGTCATGCTTCAGGAATTAAAGTGTGTCGAAGATAAATTTCCCTACGAAGCTATTGAAAGTGCAGGATACCACGCCATAGTTTTGGGTCAAAAGACCTACAATGGGGTTGCGATTTTATCTAAAATTCCTTTGGACCGCGTCTCTACGGGGATGGGTCGGTTTTACGAAGATGAGGCGGCAAGGGTAATTCAAGGACAACTGGGTCAAACTACTCTTATTTGCTGCTACGTGCCTAACGGGCAGGAAGTCGGCTCAGAAAAATTTGCTTACAAAATGAAATGGCTTGAGGGATTTAAACGGTTAATTCAAGACTCCATCGAAAAAGATCGTTCGTTGATTGTTGCAGGAGACTTCAACATTGCGCCCGAGGACAAAGACGTTCACGATCCCTTTGTTTGGAAGGACAAAATCCTCTGTTCCAAAGAGGAACGAAGCTACTTCAACCAACTCCTCGAACTCGGGCTTTGCGACACCTTTAGAAAACACCATGCTGACAGTGGACTTTTCTCGTGGTGGGATTATCGAGCTCTAGGATTCCAAAAAAATCATGGTTTGAGAATTGATTTTATTTTAGCTTCAGAAAATCTTGCTAAATTTTGCTCAAAAAGTCTTATCGACCGAGAGGAAAGAAAAGGGGAGAAACCCTCGGACCATGCTCCAGTGATTTCTGAATTTGAGTTATCTTTTTAAATCAAGTGAGGTTTCAAATTAATCAAACAACCCGCCTCGCTTAGGCTTCGAAGGGTTTCGGGGCCCCTTAAGACTCCATCCCCAAGACAAAGGCTCCGAATCTTCTGAAGAAGATGCCTTGCTCGGGTCCTCTTCCCACAAAGAGATAATTTTCAAAGGCTCGGATTTATGATTCGTAAAAAGCTCAGTCTGAGGATTTTCTGGCTCAAGATTAATATAGTTCTCACTCAGTTCGTTCAAACTTCTTACGGAGTCCCCAAATGGGTTTGTGGTGTATTTCAAAGTATCAAACAAGGAGTAAGTTTCTACAGCCCAAGGCGCCTTATCTTTTTTATTCGTTCCATTAATTTCAGGTGGATTGTAAAAGCCGCTTAAATCCATCCCATCCCCCAAATCTTGCAACCCAAAACTGGAGGAGCTCACCATTCCTAAAGGATCTGAGTTCAAAGTCGCCCCAAACAAATCTCCCATGACTGCAGATTCAGAAGACTTCTCCCCTTCTAAACCGGACGATGAACTTTCAAGCCCGCTTCCCACTGAAATGGAATCCTGACTCTGCGACAAAACATCTTTTTCTCCGCGCACAACAGCAGTGAACGAAAATAGAATAAAACTAAAAATCCAAAGAATAGATCTCATAAGATTCTTTTCGTCATTTTGAGTTGAAAGTTAGAGGACTTCCCCAAGTATACACCGACTATCGTTTAAACACTTGGAATGACAAGTTACAAAATATAGTTTTCCACATTACTTTCAATAACTTAAGTCCACGTATAAATAACCCGCCTACCGAGATAAGCCACAAAAGGGCAATCACTCCCCCCGAATACAAGCGGGGCTAAAAAAATACACGCTTTAAAATTTAACTCGTTGTGGCACCTTCGTTGCACTTTTTAAAAATCAGATAAGAGCAAAAAGTTGTAAGGAGCTCTCTATGCGAACCCCTTTCCCCTCTCTCTTCTTAATTTTAAACTTGGTTGCTATGACTCCTCATCTCTATGGGGAAAACGGAAATCATACAGAACCTTCCCAGACAGATTCTCAGTCCTCAACCGCGGGTCGTGCCACTCAAGCGGCTCCCCTTAACGACCGAGAAATGACATTTATTTCAGAAAACTTTTTTATTTCCAAACTAACGGTATGGAACAAGTACTCGGAAAAATTACCGAAGGCTCTTGAAGCTGCCATGAAAGATAATAATGAAACTCAAGCAAGCCAAGTCGTGGCAGACCTGATGGGAATGATTAATGGAGACCAAGCTAAAAGGGCACTTGAAAATGCCACTAAGGAAAGAGACTCCGAAAAAGCAAAAAAACCCAATGCGGGAGATGATAGGTACATCGCCCTAATGGAAAGATTGGTTTGGGGAGCCAAAGCCTTTTTAAACGACCCCTCCAAAGATGAAAATGCAGACCGTTATAACAAAGAATTTGCCGAAGCCTTTAAAAATGTTAGCGCAAGAAACCAGGAAATCAGAGAAAAAATCAAGCAAGCTGCGGATGGGAATGAGCAGGCAAAGGACTGGCTCAGAAAAAATTTAGACCAAAGCTCCTTACTCTCTTTCGCTGAAGGACAAAAGAAATATGGCAACGGAGAGTTAGCAGATCGACTCATTGATGCCGTTTCCTTCAAAGAAGGGAAAAATAAGTTTCTCGATATGTCTCTCCTTTCAGAAACTCAGCGACTCCACCTAGGACAGACTTCAAAAAGTGTCGGGGAAGCAGTAGATAAATTTTTTAAAGAGAAACAAGGATTTAATGGAGCGGTGGTGTCACTTGCCTCTTTCAAACAAACTCCAATGAAACAATGGTATGTGGACGGTCAGGGAGCTTTAAAAACGGGAGCCCCCTCAAACTTTTCAGGTGGCAATTCGGTAGCTTCCAACGGAACAGCCAGTCAACCTGCAACCGGAGCCTCAAACTCAGCTTCCTCTTCGAGTGGCAGTACCGGTTCCGCAGGATCAGGTTCGGCGAGCTCTTCATCAAGCTCTTCCTCGAGTGGAGGAAATAATGCCACTACAGCTCGAGCTCAAATTGTATCCTCTTGTCGGGAGTGCCATAGCAAAGCTTCTATTGATTCCAATGGTATTTTCTATAAAACTACGAATTCTTCTAGAACAAAAACTGACATGCTAAAAGCTCTACAAGAAGTACCCGATATGTCGGAGCACTTTAACCAGCAACAAAAAGCCCAGTTAGCCAGTTTGATCAATCAATGGGTGAAATAATTTTGAGTTCCTATTTTTCAGAGCGAAAATACTTTTCCATAGTCCTATAGGTAGAAATCGACTTGGCCAATTCTCTTAAAACCGATACAGTGGTTTTATGGGGACCTTGTTTCAATTTCCTTATCGAACCGTAGCCGAGGTTTCGATTCGCGCTATCATTAAAAACCTAGTCACTCTAAGAAGCTTATCGCAAAAAGAAATTGTTCCTGTGGTCAAAGCCGATGCCTATGGCCATGGTATTTTACCCGTCTCAAAAGCTTTAGTTTCTCGAGGAAGCTGTCACAGTCTTTGTGTCGCCACTTTAGAGGAGGCTATCGAGCTTAGAAAAAAAATTCCTTATGCGATCTCCATCTGGGTGCTCTCCGGTTTTTTACCTCATCAATTGGAGGCCTATCTCAAATATCGATTGACCCCAGTAATTCACAGTTTGAATCACTTAAAAAGTTTACTCAATCACCACAAACTTCCTGAACTTCATTTAAAACTTGATACAGGGATGAACCGATTAGGATTACTTCCCGATGAAATGCCTGAAGCCTACCTCACGTTGCAACGAATTGGAATCAAGCTGGCTGGTTTTGCAACTCACTTCGCAGAAAGTGAAAGTACAGTATCTAAATTCACCGAACACCAAATAGAAACCTTTAACGCCATCTATCAAGAATTAGGGCATCGCAAATTACTTCAAACCGACGCCAAAATTCACATCTCCAACACCGGTGGAATTTTCAGAAAAAAACTGGGAGTCAGTTATTCAGTTCGACCTGGAATTGGTTTATATGGTATTTCGCCCAATCCTAGACTCCCCTACTCCGATGAGCTCGTACCGGCCCTTTCCTGGAAAGCTAGAGTGATTTCAGTTAAAAATATTCAACCTAAAGATACGGTCGGTTATGGAAGAACCTATACCGCCAAGCGCAAAGAAAAAATTGCGATAGTCTCGGTGGGTTATGCGGATGGAGTTCCCAGATTACTCAGTAATGAAGGGGCTGTTATTTTAGGAGGAAAAAAAGCGAATATCCGAGGCCGAGTCTCCATGGATTTACTTGCAGTCGACTGTACAGGAACCCCTTCGGTAAGAGAAGGAAGTCTAGTGACTCTTCTTGGGAAAGAGGGCAAACATTCCATTTCGGCTTGGGATCTGGCCAACGGGGCTCGAACCATTCCTTATGAAATCCTCTGCGGCATTTCCCCTAGAGTTCCTCGCATTTATCTCGACTGATCCCCTTCCGCTTTAGCCACATACATCGCTTTTTCATCTACTGCGAGTTGAATGAGAGTTAGATCGTCTCGAAGTTTTTTCTTTGAAGTGTAAGCATCCACAATTCCCATAAGCTCATTCTGCATTCTAAGAGGGTCGGGAGTCTGCTCCTTAACAGTGAGCAACTCTTTAATCCTTTGCTCAGCATTCATTTTTCCTTTTTTTAGTGGCATCTCAAGCCCATCGGTGAACAGGATCATCAAATCCCCGGGCTGAAGAGAAACCCTATTTTCATGATATTCACAGCAATCGACCGTACCTACTTCTGGATTGGACCGTTGAGAAATAGATTGAGGTTTGCCCTCACGCCAAACGATAGGGTGAATATTTCCTGCGGAAGTGTAGTGAAAATCTAACGAAGCTCGGTCTAAAATTCCATAAAACAAGGACATGGAGGCCGAATTTTTATTGTAAACAGCTCTAATTTCTTGATTCACAAAAGTAATAAAGGATTTTGAATCGGGAAATCTGTCTTTCATTTCCTCGAGCCTTAACTTTAATAAGACTGTCAATAAGGCCGCTGCCATCCCGTGACTTTTAGAGTCTGCGAGTAAAAAACCAAATCTCTTTTTGTCTCCAAATTCAAAAATATCATAATAATCTCCCCCCACACCTACAGAGGGAATATATTTAACGCTTAGACTGACTCCAGGAATATGAGGTGAAAACCTGGGGCGCAAAACTCGTTGGATGTTTTCAGCCAAATCCACATCTTTTTTAAATTTATCCAACAAACGATCCGAGGATTGAGAAAGCTCGATTGTCTTCTCCTGAAATTGAGCTACCTCTTTTCGCAACAACTTAAGTTGTTGAGTTTTGTTTCTCCCCTCCAACATCTGTTGATAAGAAAACCAAAAGAGCGATTCCCAGTTTTCCTCTGCCCAGACACCATCCTTACTTTCATTTTCTAAAAGCAAACTGTAAAACTCGGGCTGATCCAATTTTTTAGCGGGCACAACCGCTACTACCCAAGAATCCTGACATCTCTTTTTGACTAAAGAAAGTAGAGGGATTTTATCGATCGAAGGGATTCTACAAATGACCATTTCACATTTTTGTTTATTTTTTTCAGGCAAAAACTCAGACAAGCAGACACAAGAAAACCCATGAGAAATAACAGTAGACTGAAACGCTTTACTGGGCTCTAAACCGACAAAAAGCAGTTTCATTGTGATTCCTTGTTAATTTAAGTAAATCTCCCCGAAGCCTTGGGAGAAACTACATCGTTTGCTGGGGCTGAAGTTACAGGTTTATTGGCCACTGAGAGACTGCCAATTTTCTTTTTAAGCTTTCGATTCTGAACATACAGTCCAAGCATTTCCACACTGCACAACACTCCACACACAATCATTCCTAGGAAAATGCTGGTCATCACCACAAATCCTAAGGCTATAGCCGGGGATTGATAACTCCCCATTTTCACCACCACCTCTTCACTATTCGCCTGTACAAATAGCATTCCGGTGTAGGTCAACCCTATCAACAATAAAAACATGGGAATGATTTTTAAACCTCTCATTTGACTTTTCTCCTATAACTTTCCGAACATTTTTCAAAACAGGTTTGCAAGTGCTCAGGCATCCCTTTGGTCTCTGATAACACCGGCATAAAATTGGTATCCCCATTCCACCGCGGAACGATGTGAAAATGTAAGTGTTCTTTAATCCCGGCTCCCGCAGCTTGCCCTAAATTCATCCCCGTATTAAACCCCTCCGGGCGATACACTTCGGTTAATACCCCCATCACTCTCTGGGTTTCTTGCATCATTTCAAGAAGCTGTTCCTTTTTTAAAGTTTGAAATTGATTAGTATGTTCGTAGGGAACCACCATCATGTGTCCCAAGTTGTAGGGAAATTTATTTAAGATCACAAAAACAGATTCCCCTCGATAAAGAATTAAATTTTTCTTGTCCTCTTTTTCTTTGGGCAAATCACAGAACACACAACAGCCCTCCTTTTTCTCAGAAGTAATAAATTCCATCCGCCACGGCGCCCAAAGAGGTTTCATCATAATAACTTTCCCTTTCTTATCGACTGTTTAGATAAAAATACTAAATGATTTTCTAGGAAGGCTTATTGCAAGTAGATGGGATTATAAAAAACATAGGGAACTAGACGATTTAACAGAATGCGCAATGCGGTATGCTTTTGGGCCAGTACCTCAAGCCGATAAGTTCCAGCCCCTTTCAAGGGGACTCTTAGAGGCGATTTGGACCCAGGCTCTACTACCACCTCCCGAATGATTTCACCATTTTTGACCAATCTCACGACTTTAACGAATGGCGTTACCGGGGTGGTGATCACGGCCTCACAGCTTTCTTTAAAAGAAACACTATCCCCTACAGTAAAGGTCTTCCCGTCACAATCTATTCTCCAATCATTCCCATCAAAGGGAGCGACTATTTGATAAAGAACTGCCAATCGCCCTTCCCGAAGGCCTTCGTAAACCTGTTTCTTTCTGGTTTCAAAATCATCTGATTTGGGAGATTTTAAAAACACAACATTAGAAGCCATTTTGAAAGTTTGAAGATATCCCGGCCAATTAAGAGACTCTGTCTGATTAAGTTTCACTTTGGAATGGGTATCATGCGCTAAGTAAGCAAAATGTCCTGGACCTCGACGGGTCATTTCATCCCAAGCTACGAAGTCCTTCGGATAGGTTTCAAGAAATCGCAAAGCAGAAAGATATTCATTGAAGGGATAGACCCCTACCGTCAGTAAAAACTTAAAGGGTTGCTCTGAAAATTGCCGCTGCCAACTGCTGTCAAAATTGACCACTTCCCACCCCGGACCAAATTCATCCAACCTCGACCAAGGGTTTTTAATATTACTGGGGTGAGCGATCGACCAAAACAAATCTGGATCACTTTCTGATTTTGAGAAGTTTCGATAGGTGGCTTGAACAACTCGTTCCGCTCCAACATTTCTTAATTTTTCACTGTTTGAAAAAAAACTCACAGCGTGGCCAACCGGGGTAGAAGACTCCATTTCAACCCAAAGATCGGTACCTTCATATTTTTTTTCGAACCCTTTTTTCCTAGCTTCGTCATTATTGTGATCGGTTAGAATCACAAAATCATGCCCCGCTTGATGAGCCGCCTTAGCAATCTCCTCTGGAGTGCCTCCCCCGTCGGAAAAAGTAGAGTGGACATGGATAATCCCCTGAACCCAATGAGACTTTTGAGTCGAGGAACTTAACGAGAGATCCTGGTTTCGCTCGGGCAATAGCGAATAAAATTCCACGATGGCCGCAATTAGAACCACTGTCCAAAAGGAAGATTGAGTATGACCCATTATTTGAAATATTCCATCAAGTGAAGTGCGGAGACTGTCTTTCCACGAACATTCACATTATACGTCTTTAAAAACTGTTTTTCCCTAAAGCAATTAAGACTTTCGGGTTGAGACTCTATTTCATCTCGAATAACCAAAATACTTTCCATCTGACAGGGATCTTTCGGTTCGAGCGTGAAGTTACTCATGCGTCCCGGGGGATAAAGTTGTTCAGAAGGCATCCCCAAAAACCTAAAATACGATGTCATTTGATAAGTGGGTAAAAACAGAGTCTCCGTTTTTTCGTTTAGAATCAAATCCTGCTGAACCTCTTTGGCTAATTGATAAATCCCTTGGTACTTGGCCAGCCGATCTTTTTCAGGGGCAACCCAAGCTAAAGGATGAACCAAGTGCACTCCCAACAAAACGGAAACGACCAGAGGGGGTAGAAACCCCAAGGCTAGAATTAAATATTCCAAAATAGAAATTGAATTTTGGTTTAACAAATACTGCGCCAACGGCCAAAAGGCGACATAACTCATGATAGCCCAATTGGCCTCTACATGAGTCTTGGCTGACTGAAAAAGCGAGAAAACAAAAGGGAACATAAAAAAGTAAAAACACACGTGAAAACTAGGATGAGAGCTAATATCCCCCCTTCGAAGCAAAACCCAACCCAACATCAAAAGCGGAAGAGCTCCCAACAAAGCGACTTGCCCACCCAAAAACTCAAGAAACACCCCAGAACCATCTGCCAAACTGTGATTCCACTGAAATTGAAGAGGGGCGAAATGGTATTTCAAATTAAAGATCAGAATGGGAGACG
This sequence comes from Deltaproteobacteria bacterium, assembly GCA_900299195.1. Taxonomy (GTDB): domain Bacteria; phylum Bdellovibrionota; class FAC87; order UBA2466; family UBA2466; genus UBA2466. Next base: position 3,678 of record OMIX01000070.1, on the reverse strand, counting down.
CCACCACTAAGGCAATCCCCAAATGGGCGAGAAAACCTTTGAACCAACTTCTCATTCGATATTTCGTCCACAGCACCAAACCTGCACAAGGGATAGCCAAAACCATGCTGTATTTGCTTAAAAGTCCCAAGCCCAAAATCACTCCGCCTAAGGCCCACACTTCCCAGTGAATGGGAGAAGGTCGGTACACTCTTGAAATGGGGTCATCACCCCATTGGGCAAACGATTTATTGATAGAGACTAACCAAACTAAATAGAGAGTCCAAAATAACAAAAGGGGAACATCGGGGGTCATGAGAATCGCACCGTAAAGAACCAACGGAGTTCCTAGCACCAAGGACAACACTTTTTTCCCGGGACTTAAGGAAGCAATAAGACTGAACACGACCCAGTGAATAACCGTACCCCAGAAGCGAATTCCAAAAAGATTATCACCCCAAAGGGCCGTAGAAACTTTGATCAGCAGAGCCACCATAGGAGGATGGTCATAGTAACTCCACTGAAGATTTTTAGCCCAAGTCCAGTAATAGAGCTCATCTTCCGTCGGAGGAATAAAACCGGACAAAACCCAATGAAAAATGGCAAGGCCAAAAAGGGCAAAATAAAACCAACGCTCCCACAGCGAAACGGTCCAATGGGAAGCGATTCGGGTTCCCGAGCCAACTGCAGACAGCGGAGGCAGGTTTTTATAACGAGAGGTCAAAAGGCCTCCCTTTAGGAATTCTCTTCGACGTAGGCTTTGTAATCATCCGCTGACATCAGGTCTTCCATGTCAGCATCTTCCTGCATCTCAATTTTTAACATCCAACCCTCATGGTAAGGGTCCTCATTGATAAGTTCGGGGGCTTCAAGAAGAGGCTGATTCACTTCCACCACACGACCCGAAACCGGAGCATACAGGTCACTCACGGCTTTGACCGATTCCACAACCCCAAACGAGTCGTTTTTTTGAATGGTCTCACCTTCTTTAGGTAATTGAACGTAAGTGATGTCCCCTAGAGACTCCTGAGCAAAGTCAGTGATTCCTACTGTAGCAATATTGTCCTCAATGAGAACCCACTCGTGTTCTTTGGTGTACTGTAAACCTTTTTCGATGGCCATGGTCACCCCTTTTAGAGCCCAAACTTTAAAAAATTTAATGGGTTAGTCAATGCAAATTTAATATTTATATTTCAGTCAAAAAACAGGTATAACTCCCCACTTAAGGAGTCCGACAGGCTATCGCGTGTGTGATTTTTCACGCCCGAGGAAAGTCCGGGCATCAAATAGCACCGTAGCGGGTAACACCCGTCCAGTGTCAAAACTGCGGACCAGCGCAACAGAAAGGATGTACAGGGCGATACTTACCACCTTGGCAAAGTGATAAGGTAGGCTGTTTCAGCTAAAGCCGCTGTAGTGAAAACAGGCAAGCTCTACGGGATGCAAGGTCAAACAGCGAAGCGAGTTTAAGGCAACTTGAACTCTTTGAGCCGCTTGCTCAAACGACTTCCAGGTAGACCGCTTGACTCTTCTGGCAACAGAAGAGCTAGACGAATGATGGCCAAGAGGAAACTCTCACAGAACCCGGCTTATCGTTGGACTCCTTAAATTCTTTGAGAAAGGTTAAAGATTTCCATGAAAAAACTTCTTCGATTAGCTGCTATAGGATGTATCCTGGGTGGAATCGCGGCCAGTTGGCTAGCGCCCAAAGCCATCGCTTGGTATTTCACGCCCCCGATTGAAATGGCGTTAAACTGCAAAGCTCCGATTGAATGGGCTCTACACAAACTTCAGCTAGCCCAACTATTTGGAACTCTCGCTGGAGGATTTTTATCTGCGGTAATAGGGATGATCCTTTTTAAACAGAAAGAAGAAAATCTGCCGCAAGCCGAGTAACATCGACCGGGCTTTATCTCACAAACGCTTGACCGTGAAATCTTAGAGCATCTGAGATTTTTATTTTTTCTGAAGCCAATAGAGGGGTTGGAAGTTCGTCTATTGAAAACCACCCCACCTCAGAAACTTCATCATTCGTTTTAATTTCCCCTTGGTAGTCGGTAACTAAAAACGAGGCCACTACAAAGGTAAGTTTTTTAGCGCTTTTAGGTTCCCAAAGTTGGTTAACTTGCGGGTCGGAGTAAATTCCCACCAACTGAGCCGAAACCAGCTGCAGCCCCACCTCTTCACTCACCTCTTCTCGACAAGCCGTGATCCAATCTTGGCCCCCTTTTAAATGACCTCCGGGCAAACACCATTGTCCTGGCCACCAGACTTTGGAAGATCGCAAAGTCATTAAAACTTTTTTCTCTGAATTCAAAATAACAGCAGAAACTGCAGGCCTGGGTCTTTCTTGATATGAGCTCATAGTTAACCTCTATTATCTAACAAACACAGTCCCGTTAAAATGGAACGCATCTACAGCTCTTACCGGGTGAGATTTCAGCATCGGATCCGGTAAGCAATCGGTGGAGAACCAATCCCAATCATCTACTTCATCATTGGGTTTAATTTTTCCTTCGTAAGCTAGGACTTTAAAAAGAGCCACTACGAATTGTCCGTGAAATCCTTCAGGTTGCAGAACATCTTGGGTTACCGTAAGCTTGGGGTCGGAATAGATTCCGCACAAAATAGCCTGAGTCACAGTAATTCCTACTTCTTCTTGAGTTTCTCGTATGGCTCCATCCAACCAAAACTCTCCCACTTCTAAATGACCTCCCGGCAAGCACCATTTTCCCGGTTCTCGAACCGTTTGAGACCTTCGAGTTAACAAAATCTCATTGTTTTCATTAAAAATAGCTGTATTGACTGCCGGAATCGGAATGATTTGAGACATGATGGTTAGAACAGTACCGAAGATCGTCATCAGAATCAATCGCTCTTGCTAAACCCAAAATCTCGGCCTAGAACAATCTCTCTCATGAGTCACCCCATTTCACATTTTGAAGTTTTAAAAACTTCAGGTTTCGCGCGGAGAGCCAGATTGACTCTCCACCACGGAGTCGTTGAAACGCCAGTTTTTATGCCTGTGGGCACCGTGGGGGCGGTCAAAACCATGTCCCCTCCCGAACTCAAAAATATCGGCAGTCAGATTATTTTAGGAAATACGTACCATCTTTATCTCAGACCCGGTTTGGAGACTTTAAAACTGTTTCAAGGACTTCACTCTTTCATGAACTGGGATAAACCCATTCTCACCGACAGCGGTGGGTTTCAGGTTTTTAGTTTGGGAAAACTCAAAAAACTTTCCGATGAAGGGGTAAAATTTCAATCTCACTTAAATGGAGACACTCTTTTTTTAACCCCTGAACTTTCCGCCCAAATCCAACAAACGATAGGCTCCGATATTGCGATGTTATTTGATGAGTGCGTCGCTCTTCCCAACACCGAAACGGTTCTTCGTGAAGCGGTTCAAAGAAGTTTACGTTGGGGACAAAGATTTTTTGATGTTCCTCGACTTTCTTATCAAAAAATATTTGGCATCATTCAGGGAGGAACTTCAATCCCATTGCGTTTGGAGAGTCTTGAGGGAACTTTAAAACTACCTTTGGATGGTTTAGCTGTAGGTGGACTCAGTGTAGGAGAACCTCACGCTGAAATGATCCATGTATTAAGTGAAATCGCCCCCCACCTCCCTTCTCAGCTACCTCACTATCTAATGGGAGTAGGAACGCCCCGAGATATTTTGGAAGCGGTTCACTG
>OMIX01000069.1 GCA_900299195.1 Deltaproteobacteria bacterium | reverse complement strand
GGATTCGGCGGCGGCGGACGCGGTGGCCGTGGCGGACGCGGTGGAGATTATTAATTCTCCTCTAAGTTCTGATTTGCGTTGAATCGAAATCAACTAAATCGTTTAATTCAAGAAGAGGGACTGATTCCTTTAGGGGTCGTCCCTCTTTTTTATTCTCAAAGTTACAGTCGTTTCAGACAATGGCGAGCCGAAGGAAAACACGCCGGTCTTAAGTATCTTGAAAAATATCATGAGATTCGAGAGTCTCCCGAGAAGCTTTTGCCAGGGGCTCAGGCCGCGGTCGTTGTAGCTCTCCCCTACGCTCAGGAGGATGTCTGGCCTTTAAAAGAGGGGGAAGTCTCAAGAGTCGCTCAATATGCTCGTTTTAAAGATTATCATCAGATTCTAAAAAAATTGGGCGCTCAATTGGTAGCCGAATTTAAGAAAGATTCTCTTTTGAGGTCTCATCAATTTAGAGTCTTAGTAGATACTGCTCCCGTTCTTGAAAGGGCTTTAGCGGCTCAAACGCGTGAAAGTTTTATTGGGAAGAACACTTGCTTGATTCATCCAACCCACGGAAGTCTTTTGCTGTTAGGAGAGATTCTCACGACCTTTCCCTTTGAGCAGGATGAAGAAGAGATCAAACAAACGTGTGGAAGTTGCACTCTTTGCCAAGTGGAGTGTCCGACGGGGGCTCTTAATGAAGATTACGTTTTAGATAGCAATCGTTGTCTAGCGTATTGGACCATCGAACATCGAGGGCCGATCCCTCGAGAATTTTGGCCGTGGCTTTCGAAATATTATTTTGGTTGTGATATTTGCCAACTCGTTTGTCCTTACAATTTAGAAGCTAGTAAAAATAAATTGCCTCCAAAAATGGTTCCACAAGGTTTTCCTTCGCTTTATGAAGTCGCTACGATGGATCAGAAACAATACGAGAAGTATTTTGGGGGAACTCCGATGACACGGGCTAAAAGAAATGGCCTAAGGCGTAATGCTTTAATTGCTTTATTTGTCACCGAAGATTCTCAATTGGATTTAGCTTTGGAACAAGTTTCAAGAGATGGGGGCTATCCGTTGGAAGAAACGGTAGAAGAGATTCGTAGCGCCAGGGGGTTTTGAAACAAAGCGTTTAGAAAATAGTTGAACCTCAAATGCAGAACTGGATTCTCACAGAGTTGTTCTCGCCAGATGGTTGACATTCATCTATAGTGTTCAGATGAACTCTCCTCAACCGATCCGCAACAAAAAAATTCTACTCTTAGTTTTTTTAACGGTATTTTTGGATTTGGTAGGGTTTGGAATTATCATTCCCATCCAACCCTTTTATGCTGAGAAACTCGGAGCCTCACCCACCACCGTCACATTGCTTGGGGCCTCTTTTTCTTTGATGCAATTTATTTTTGGTTCTTTTTGGGGAAGGCTTTCCGATCGAATCGGAAGACGTCCCGTGATGCTTTTGAGTATTGGATGTAGTTCTTTAGGTTATTTGATCTTTGGATTGTCAGATTCGCTAACTATTTTATTTTTAGCTCGAATGTTAGCAGGTTTTGGAAGTGCTAATATTGGAACGGCTCAAGCGATTATTGCTGATAGCACTCCTCCGGAATCTCGGGCGAAAGGCATGGGAATTATCGGAGCCGCTTTTGGTTTAGGATTTATTTTAGGACCGGCGTTAGGCGGTTTTTTTGGACAGATCACCCTTTCTCTTCCTGCGTTGGTCGCTTCGGGGTTAGGGTTTTTTAATTTTATTTTTGCTTTAACCAGTTTGCCTGAAACCTATCCCAAGAAATCGGGCGAAACGATCCAAAATTCCGTAGTTCATCGACCCGGCTTTTCTTTGGCGGCGCTGAAACATGCGGCTCGACACCCCAATGTTCCTCAACTTTTTTTAATCTACTTTCTCTACATCGCTGCTTTTTCAATGATGGAGCAAGTTTTGGGACTTTTTATCGAAGCCACTTGGCATCCTATGATTCCCGGAGTGGATTCGGCAGTTCGTGCCAAGCAATCTGCAGCCGAAACCGCTTATGTTTTGATCATGGTGGGAGTGACGGCGACCATCGTTCAGGGGGGATTAATTGGAAGATTGGCTAGACGATTTGGAGAAAGAAAACTTTTAATTACAGGGATTACGGTGGTGGGGAGTGCTCTTCTTTTGGTTCCGGTAGTCGGTAGCTTTGGAGTTTACCGGTGGATGTGGGCTTGGGGCATTTTTTCGGCGATTGGCAGTGGTTTAACCAACCCCTCATTTTCGAGTTTGCTTTCTCAGTCTGTCGACCGGGATGAACAGGGGGGAGTGTTGGGCATAGGACAGTCCCTCGCGGCTTTAGGAAGAGTGGTGGGGCCCTCTTTGGCGGGGGTTCTTTTTGAGCGGGGAACCGCGATCCCATTTTGGGTGGGAAGTGTGATTGTTTTTGTTTCTGCTTTGATCGCCACTACCTTAAAAACACAAGTCAAAGAGGCTTAAGGGCAATGTCAGCTTCATCCAAGTTTCTTTGGGGAGCCGCTACGAGCAGTCACCAAATTGAAGGTGACAATACCAAAAATGATTGGTGGGCCTGGGAGCAGATGGGCAAAGTAGAGACGGGCGAGGTTTCTGGAAAATCTACGGACCACTGGAATCGATTTCAAGAAGATCTCGATTTGGCAGCTCAAATGGGGTTGAATGCTTATAGGTTTTCTATCGAATGGTCCCGTTGGCAACCTTATCCGGATCAGTGGGACCCCGTTGCCATAGATTGGTATCGGCAGCTCATCGACGAATGTGAGAAAAGAAAACTGAAACCTATGGTGACCCTTCACCATTTTACTTCGCCCTTGTGGTTTGCCGAGCGAGGGGGCTTTCTCAATCCAGACTCTCCCACCTTGTTTTTGAAGTTTGTCAAAAAGGTGATTTCTGAATTAGGGGATCGCATTTCTCTCTGGTGTACTTTTAACGAGCCCATGGTTTTAGCAGTGGGTCAATATTTGGGTGGGTTTATGCCGCCTGGAGAGTTTAAGCCTGATTGTGTGGGAAAATTATGTCATCACATTTTGAAGTCCCATGTTCAAAGTTACGATGCAATTCACCGAGAAACTAAGAAGCGAAATGGGCCCTGGAGAGAAGAACCCATCGAAGTGGGCATTGCCAACAATATGATCGATTTTTTTCCGGATAGAAGTTGGCACCCCATTGACATTGGACTTTCCAAAGTGGCTCGGAATTTTTTTAATCGAACTTGGTGGGACGCCCTTACGGGAAGGCCTCAGAGTTTTGGACTTCCCTGGCTCATTAAAAAGCCTCCCCAGGTGCTAGAGGCTTTGGGCCGTCGGACCTGTGATTATTTGGGGATTAACTATTACACGAAGGGTTACTTAAGCTGGGGCTCGCTGACTCAAGTCCAGGCCGATTTTCCGATCCAGGTTAAGTTTGCCAAAGAAACGGAACCGAAATCGGAATTGGGATGGGCTATCCATCCTGAGGGGTTGGGGCGAATGATGAGATTTGCCCAAACCTATCAATTGCCTGTTTATATCACCGAGAATGGAATCGCCGATGCCACCGATAAATACCGTGGTCAGTATTTAATTTCACACTTGAAGCAAGTGGCCGAGGCCATTTCCCAAGGAGTTCAAGTGAAAGGCTATTTTCATTGGTCACTTATCGATAATTTCGAGTGGATCAAAGGCTATGAGCCTCGATTTGGCTTGGCCCAAGTGGATTACTCCAACTTCCAACGAGGATTGCGCCCTTCAGCTCGGTTGTTTTCAAAAATTATTGCGATGCACCAAGGTTATTTTGACCAACCGCAAATCGCCATTCTTAACTCTTTTACTCACGAACAAAAATAATTGCAGTTTTTGAGTCACGCTTCACAGGGAAGTTGCGTCTCTCTATTTGAAGTGAGTTGAAGTTAAGTCAGCCATGTTCTTTTCCTGTTAGGCTGCCCCTGATATCCCCCCGGATTTTTTAAAAGGGGCAGCCTACCTCCCAAAATCTAATCAAATCTTGACGAGACCCTGAACTCGATGGGATCTAAAGTGCCTGAGAATTGATTTAATCAGGAGGTCCTATGCTTCAAAAAGAAAAAGTCCTCATTGTCGAAGATGAAAGAGATATTGCTGATTTGATGATGCTTCACTTGAAACGTGAAGGGTGTGAGGTCGAAGTGGTTGATAATGGAGAAGAGGCTCTTCAACTCATAGCTAGAAACCCCTATTCGCTTTTGGTTCTAGATTGGATGTTGCCGGGTATTTCCGGTTTGGATCTGTGCAAAAAACTTCGTGCTGACAAACTGATTTCTGTGGGAACTTGCATTTTGATGGTGACGGCTAGAGCTCAAGCTGCAGACATTGTATTGGGACTTGAGGTGGGGGCCGATGATTATTTGACTAAGCCTTTTGATATTTCGGTTTTTTTGGCGAGAGTTCGAGCTTTGTTTCGTCGTTCTCAGCAATCTTCTCTTTCCACTGACGAGAAACGAATTCAAATGGGAGAACTAGTCATTGATTGTGATAGCCATGAAGTGAAGTGCGGTAAAGCGAATGCCGATTTAACTCCCTCTGAATTTAAACTTTTGTATGCTTTGATGAAAAATAGAGGAAGAGTTCTGACTCGAGATCGATTGATCGAATTGGTTCAAGGTGAAGGGGTGAGTGTGATCGATCGAGCCATTGATACTCATATTTTTGGATTAAGAAAAAAACTCGGAGATTATGGCTCGCTGATTGAGACCATCCGAGGAGTGGGCTACCGAGTTGCCGCTACGTTGTAGGAGTCTAGTAAGTGCTAGCTTTAATTATAGGTAGTCTCGTCTTATTGGCGGTGACGGTTCTTTATTTTCAAACGAGGCAAACTTCTGAACGGGAGAGTTTGCAACGTCAAATTGAAGAGCTTAAGAAAAAGTGGGAAATAGCGACTCAAAATCTTCGGATAGAAGAGGGTGAGTTAGAGACTGTCATGAGCGCCATTTCTGACGCCATTTTGGCAGTCGATAAAGAAGGACGGCCTATTTTTTTTAATAGCAAGTTTGAGCTTGTTTTTGGCCAAGGAAAACTTCCTAAATTTTTGAGACTTAGAGAAATTTTTGGTGATCCTCAAATTATTCAGGCTTTTGAAATTGCCTTAAGAGAAGGAAGAAACTCCACTAGCCACTCGTTAAAATTCACTTCGATAGCTGGGCAAGATCGATATTTTAATTTATCAGTGTCCCCCTTAAGTCGTTCGGGATTAGTGATCTATGGAGCTCTGGGTATTTTTCACGATGTGACTGAACTTAAAACAGCAGAGCAGATGAGAATTGATTTCGTTGCCAATGTTTCTCATGAACTTAGAACTCCGCTGACTTCTATTAAGGGATACACCGAAACTTTATTGGAGGATTTCCAGAAAGACCCTGAAAATCTGAAAGAAGAATCGACTCAAGAATTTTTGGTAAAGATTTCTCGTAATGTGGCAAGGCTTATGAATTTGGTAGGAGATTTATTGGATCTTTCATCCATTGAATCCAATGAAGTATTTCACAAAGAGTTCGTTTCTACGGAAGACATGATGAACCGGGTGGGACGGTCGATGGATGAAAAATTTAGAAAGAAAAATCAAAGTTTAGATTGGACCTGTCATCAGAAAGAAGTTTGGGCTGATCCCAACCGATTAGAGCAAGTTTTAATCAATCTGGTCGATAATGCCCATAAATATACGCCCGAAGGGGGAGGGGTTTGGGTGAGTTGGGAACGAGAAGGTCAGTCGGTAGTTCTTAAAGTGAAAGACACTGGAGTTGGAATTCCTGCCGAACATCATTCAAGATTATTTGAAAGGTTCTATCGAGTCGATAAAGCCCGTTCCCGAGAACAAGGGGGGACTGGCTTGGGCTTATCGATTGTGAAACACATTGTTCAGAAGCACGATGGAACGGTTTCAGTGCAAAGCGCCCCTCGCGAAGGTTCTACGTTTATTTGTCGTTTCCCTTTGAAATAAACTTTTCCCTTAGGCACTTTTGAGTCAATGGGTGATCTCAAGCTTAGACGCGCAGCACCCAAAAAAAGTCCCCTTTTCAGTAGTCAATTTTGTTAGGAATCGGTTAGTTTATCCCTCTTAGGGAGAGGGATAAGATGAAGCAACTTGAGGGGGTTATTTCATGGGTCATCATGGCATGGCTCGTAAGTTTTCCATCATTTTCACAAACCATCGTCTCTGGGGGTTTTGCCCAAGTTTCTCTAGAAGAGTGGTTAGAATTTCAAGAGCCTATTGCGTTTAAAAACTTAATGGCCAATATCTCCGCCCCAGGAACGGCTAAAGGATCTGTAGTAGCGTCTCCTTCCAAATCTCAACCCGACTATTTTTACCATTGGGTTCGAGACGCAGGTTTGGTCATGGAGGAATTGGTCAGTCGGTATGAAAGAGAAAAATCATTTCAAGTCAAAGCACAACTTGAAGAGGCCTTGTTAGCCTACATTCAGTTTTCAAGAAGAAATCAAGAAACCCCTAACTTGAGTGGTGGATTAGGAGAACCTAAATTTCAGGTGGATGGTTCTGCCTTCAATGGGAGTTGGGGGCGTCCGCAAGATGATGGGCCAGCTATTCGAGCTATTACGCTGATTCATTTGGCTAACGTCTGGTTGTCTGAGGGGAAGGAGGCTCAGGTTCGAGAGTGGCTTTATCATTCCTCGGCTCAGAGTACGATTAAAAGGGATTTGGAGTATCTCTCTAAACATTGGAAGAACACTTCATTTGAACTTTGGGAAGAGGTGAAAGGGCACCATTTTCATACTCGAATGGTTCAATACAGAGCTCTCAGAGAAGGGGCTGAGTTGGCTAACCGATTGGGAGATCCGAAGGCTGCAGACTGGTACATTCAGCAAGCGTTTGATATGGAGCCGGAAATTGAACGCCATTGGAATGGGGCTAAGCGAATTTTGGTAAGCACTTTGGATCGGGAAGATGGATTAGATTATAAGTTCAGTGAACTTGATTCAGCAATAGTGTTAGGGGTTTTGCAAGGGCATACCTCTGAAGGGATTATGTCGTTTTCCCATGAGAAGGTTTTAGCCACGGTGAAAGCTTTGGAAGAGGCCTTTTATCGACTGTATGCGGTTAATCGTAACGGTCAGCCGGGGATTGCCATCGGGAGATATCCTGAGGATAGATACGATGGTTATAGCAGTGGAGGAATGGGAAATCCTTGGTTCATCGCAACGGCCGGATTTGCTGAGTTTTACTACCGATTAGCGAAAGAATTAGAATTGAAATCTGAAATTAGAGTGACCTCAGTCAACCGTGGATTTTACGGAAATTTAACGCCGAGAAGGGATACCCATGCGATTTACAGAAAAGGCAGTCCAGAATATCTACAAATTCTGAAAGCACTTCGAAATCGAGGGGATCAATTCCTCATGCGAGTGAAGTATCATGTGGATGGAACGGGTTCAATGTCTGAGCAGATCCATCGTGAGAGCGGATATATGCAAGGGGCCCGAGATTTAACTTGGAGTTATGCTTCTTTGCTTTCAGCGATTCGGTATCGTTGATTAGGATTCTTCATGGATAACATTACCCATTCGTTGGTGGGGATTTTAACGGCTGAATCTGCTTTAGAGGTCCTTCGGATTCGTCAGCCTAATACCGTTCTTACTCGAAAAACGAGAATCGCTTTTTGGCTTTCAGCTCTTCTGGCCAATAATTTTTGTGATCTTGATTTTATTCCTACTTTATTTCTTGAACCCAAAAGATTGCAGTATCTTCTTCATCACCGAGGGCATACTCACACTCTTCTTTTAGCTCCCTTACAAGCCTTGATCATTTTGCTGGGTTTTTGGGGGTGGGGTCAGTGGAAAAAAACACCCTGGGAGAAACATGAAAAGGTCGGAGTTTCTGTCTTAACTCTATTGGGAGTTGTGCTTCATCTGTTTCTCGATTTTTTAAATCAATATGGGGTTCATCCCTTCTGGCCGTTTTACAATGGTTGGTTTTATGCCGACATGATGTTTATTGTTGAACCTTGGATTTGGCTGACTCTGCTTCCACTCCTTTGGTTTTCCACTCGGCATCGCTGGGTGAGGGCAAGTGTGGGGGGGCTCTTGATTTCGGCTTGTGCTCTTTTAGCGTTGAGTGGATTTGTCCCAAAAACGATGGCCGTTCTTGTGACGCTTTGGGGTGCTGGATTGATGTTAGTGTTTGCTTATGTCAGTCATCGGTTTCGATTGTCGATTGCCTACTTTATGCTAGGGGTGGTGGGGCTGATTTTTGGTTTGGAATCTTACGGATTAAAAAAAGAGATTTTGAATCGGTTTAAGTTGGAAGAACCCTCTGTGACGGTCAATGATATTATTTTGTCTCCCTTCCCATCTAACCCGATCTGTTGGCAAGTGGTTACGGTAGAGACTTTTTCCAAACGGGAGTTTTTTCGTCTTCGTAAGGGGGTGATTTCCCTTTTTTCGAATTGGTATTCACCTTCAGATTGTTTGAGTTGGATATCATCTCAAACTCAAGTTGCGCCCACTCACCCTCAAGTGATTTGGACCTCTCAAATGAAGTTTTCTAGAAAAAAATTAAAAAAAATTTACGAAGAAAACTGCCTGGCCGCAGCTCAATTGAGATTTGTTCGAGCCCCTTTTTGGTATGAGAAGGACGGAAAATTGTTTCTTGCTGATTTAAGATTTGAAACCGGAACCCGAGGCAACTTTTCGCGGCTTGAAATTCCATCCCATCCCAACCCGTGCCCTCGATGGATTCCGCCTTGGTCGGAACCTAGGGCCGATCTTCTAAAAGATGAGAAATGACTAGCCCAAGCTAGT
>OMIX01000068.1 GCA_900299195.1 Deltaproteobacteria bacterium | reverse complement strand
AGGCAACTTTTCGCGGCTTGAAATTCCATCCCATCCCAACCCGTGCCCTCGATGGATTCCGCCTTGGTCGGAACCTAGGGCCGATCTTCTAAAAGATGAGAAATGACTAGCCCAAGCTAGTGCCGTCGAGTAAAAATGGCTTAGGAGCAGAGTATGGCAAAGTTGTTTTTAAGTTTGAGCAGTGTTTTTGGGTTTTTATCGGTGGCGTTAGGGGCTTTCGGAGCTCATGCTTTAAAGCAACGATTTAATGATTACCAGATGGGGATTTTTCAAACGGGGATCCATTATCAATTTTTTCACACTCTTGCGTTAGTTGGGGTAGGGGCTTTGCTTTTGAAATGGCCTGATTCGTTGGGATTAAAATATAGTGGGTTGGCTTTTGTTTTTGGCGTTCTGGTTTTTTCGGGAAGTTTATATCTTTTGGCTTTTACTCAAATCAAATGGTTAGGAGCGATTACTCCTATCGGTGGGGTGAGTTTTTTGATCGGATGGATTTTGTTGGGAATCACCGTGAATAAAATTTTGTAAGGAGAGACTATGCCTTCGATTGCTATTATAGGAGCTAGCCAGGACAGGAACAAATTTGGAAATAAAGCGGTTCGTGTTTTTGCTGATAAGGGTTTTAAGGTTTACCCGATTCACCCAAAACTATCCGAAATCGAGGGACACAAAGCTTACGCCTCTATTCTCCAAGTTCCTGAGAAAGAATTGGATATGGTAAGTTTCTATCTTCCGCCGCATGTGGGGATGCAAGTGATCGAAGAGGTGGCTAAAATCGATTGCAAAGAGGTATGGTTTAATCCAGGTTCTGAAAGTGACGAACTGGTTGCTAAAGCGGAGAAGCTGGGACTCAATGTCATTCAAGCCTGCAGTATTGTCGGAGTGGGTGTCAGCCCCAATCGATATTAATTCCCTAAAGCTACAGTCCGCCGCTGACTAGCATTTTTAAGAATTAGTGCGTCTTTTTCCCTTTGCCTACCGAAGTATTGATAGGCATTTTTTGAAGGCACATGGGGCAATCTTCGGGCGACCAAGTTTCTAAATTGACTTCAAGAAGTGAAAAAAGCTCAGGAACATTTCCAATTTGAGCTGCAGTAATGTTTCCTCGGTTACAAAGGGCAGCTACCCCCACAATTTCACAGGGTATAGTTCGAGCCACTTCAACCACTTTTTTTACGGAAACCCCCGTCGTTAAAATATCTTCTACAATCAGGACACGCTTGTTTCTGATAAGCTCATCGTAGCCGCGTTTGATCACGAAAGAGTCGGTCTCAGTCGATTTTTCCGCATAAACTCCATAAACTTCTTTATGATGCATTTCGCTTAAATGATGAGCCGTCCACTGAGACAAAATAATGCCTCCAAGAGCTGGAGCCAAAACCGCTTCAATTTTTGACTTTTCAAAATGTAAAGCGATTTGTCGGCAGAGAAGGCTAGTCAGAGCTGTATGGGGATAGATAGCATCTTTGTTCACATAGGCTTTCCCATGTTTGCCCGATGTGTAAATAATATGACTGTCAAAAATAAAGGCTTGAGATTGAGCGAAGAGTTGTTTGATTTCTTCTGGAGTTAGCAATTGATAATCTCTTCTAGAATTTTTTTGGCAGCATCAATGGGGCTTCCAATGCCTCTGGGAGGATTACTGATCGGGCGTCCAATCACCAGATGGGTGGCTCCCATTTTAATTGCTTGAGAAGGGGTCAAAATTCTTTTTTGATCATTGGCTTCGGCCCAATCGGGGCGAATCCCTGGAGTCACCTTGAGCAAATCTCTAAGCTCAGGAAGTTGGGCCAAAAGCTCAAGCTCTTGAGGAGAACATATGATTCCATCGGCTCCAGCGGCCTTTGCGTTTCGGGCAAATTGAATCACTTTTTCATGAGCGGCAGCACCGAAAATTTCCGTAGACTCGGTTTCAGAAAGAGAAGTCAGCACAGTCACTACTAGAAGCTGGGAATTTCCTTTGTTGTCCGCCGCAGCTTTAATGCTGTCCATTCCGCAACTGGCATGGACATTAAACATTTTTACTCCCATGCCGGAAACCGCTCTGGAAGCAGCCCCCACGGTGTTGGGAATATCGTCGAATTTTCCATCAAAAAAAACCTGCCCACCCTGTCTTTGGATGTGATGGATCACAGCAGGAGCCCCTTGGGCCGTAATGAGCTCTAATCCTACTTTAAACATACCTACATGGGGAGAGAGGGCTTCTATATAAGGGGTTGCTCTAGCGAGCGAGTCCACATCGAGAGCGAAGATGATATTGTCTTTAGTTGCCATAGATCTCGGTATACTCAGTCTTAAATCATTAGCCAAGGTAAACTCTTAAAGAGTTCAGCACGGGAAAGTTAAAGACTTTCTAAAACTTCTTCGGAGTGGCCCTTAACTTTGACCTTTTCGAAGATCTTCTCAATTTTTCCGGTAGGGCCAATGATGAAGGTGGTTCGAACAATTCCCATGAATTTTTTTCCGTAGAGGGATTTTTGCTGCCAAACGCCATAGGCTTCGCAAACTTTTCCGTCCTCATCGGAGAGTAAGGGGAAATTAAGGCCATATTTTTCTTTGAAACTGACGTGGCGCACCACAGAGTCTTTACTGACTCCAAGTATGACCGTCTTTGCCTTTTTGAACTTTGCTTGAGCATCTCGAAAATCACAAGCCTCTTGGGTGCAACCTGGAGTCATATCTTTAGGATAAAAATAAAGGACCACCGTTTTTCCTTTGAGGTCTTTTAAAGAAAGGGTTTCGCCACTATCCGTAGCGAGGGAGAAATGGGGGGCTTTGTCACCCACTTTTAACATGGAGGGTCTCCTTTTAAGTTTTGTAGGAGTTACCAAAGTTTGAAGCATTGCTCAACCTATTTGCATTTTCCCTCTCGATTCTAACCCTTTTTTAACTGTACCCGGCCCTGGGCTAGGAGTAGTATCCTAATCGGAGATTCATTATGACAGATACAGTAGTTTCTAAATCTGACAGCCCGTCTATCCGAAAATGGGAATGGCCGAATGTTATCTATTTGGTCGCAAGTCCCCTCATCGCGGTCACTTTGGTTCCGTACTATCTTTATTCACAGGGATTTGACTGGAAAATTTGGTTGTTTGCTTTTGTTCTAGGGTGTGCCACCTCTGTTAGTATCACAGGTGGATACCATCGTTTTTTTGCTCACCGAAGTTACTCCGCACGGACGTGGGTAAAAGTTTTTTATCTTCTTTTGGGTGGAGCTTCCTTTCAAGGTTCTGTTTTAAAATGGGCCACGGATCATCGCCGACATCACCGGTATGTCGATACTGAAAAAGACCCCTACAATATTAATCAAGGATTTTGGTACGCTCACATCGGCTGGTTGATGGTGGAAGACGACCCTACTTACAAAGGACAATTTGCTCAAGATTTGCTGAGCGACCCATGGGTTTATTTACAGCACAAATATTATTTATGGGTCGCTTTTGGAATGGGAGTTATTTTCCCCACCTTAGTCGGTTATTGGATGGGTTCAGCTTTAGGAGGCTTTGCCGTCGCTGCGGCTTTGAGGTTAGTGCTCACTAACCACTCCACTTTTTTCATTAACTCTCTTTGCCATACTTTAGGGCGACAGCCCTATAGCGATGAACACACGGCTCGAGACAGTTACATCATGGCTTTTCTTGCTTTTGGAGAGGGGTATCACAATTTTCATCACCAATTTCAATCCGATTATCGGAATGGAATCCGTTGGTACGATTGGGATCCAACTAAATGGCTAGTCAATGTGTTGGCTTATTTAGGATCGGCCTCAAATTTAAAAAAGATTTCCCAAGCGACGATCGTCAAAGCTCAAGTGGTAATGGAAGAGAAACGGCTCATTCGAGAGGGGATTCCTGCTGAGGCTATTCATCCGTTTAGAGTGAAAGTAGAAGAAGCTGGAAAAAGATGGAAAGAGATGCGAGAAGATTATTTCGCAATGAAGAAAGAGATGAAAGAAAACTATTTAGCCAGAAAAGCAGAAATGAAAGAAAAGTATCAAGATAAATTGAAAACATTAAAAAAAGAAATGAAACGTAGTCAGCGCGAATTTAAAACAGCTTGGCAACTTTGGATCGCTTACGCTCGTCACGCGCGAACTTTAGCAAGAGCTTAAAGCGCTATCATGGGAAACACAGTTTTTGATAGTTTGATATTTGATTTGGACGGCACGCTTTGGGATTCTACCACTGCTTGTGCTGACGCTTGGAACACGGCCTTAAAAAAGATTGAAATTGAGCGAGAACCGCTGACTCCTGAAGACATTGGAAAAATGATGGGGTTACCCATTGCCAAAATTTTCGAAAAATTTTTTCCGCAAATGTCTGAAGAACGCAGGACTCAAGCTTCGAAAGAATGCTTCAAAGAACAGCTTGAGACCATTCGTCAAAAAGGGGCGATTCTTTATCCCGGAGTTCAAAAAGGGTTGTTCCAGCTATCTGAACGGTATGAACTCTTTATTGTGAGCAATTGCCAGCAACCCTATTTAGATACATTCTTTCACCATTCTGGTTTAAAGCCGTTGTTTAGGGACACTGAATGTCATGGTAATACTCTCTGTCCCAAAGGTGAGAATATTAAGCGGGTGGTTGAGAGAAATAGTTTACAAAAGCCCGTCTATATAGGAGATACAGCGGGGGATCACGAATCGGCCATAGTGGCCGGTGTGCCTTATTTCCATGTGAATTATGGTTTTGGGGTAACTTCTAAACCTTGTATGAAGTTTGAGAACTTCTCAGAGCTGGTGAGACACCTTTTGGAGCCTTGGCAATTGTCATGACACGTTCTTTAAGTATCTTAATAACCTATCACAATGAAAAAGAGCTTTTAACTGAATGTCTGAAGTCTCTTTCGGGCCAGTTAGATCCCTGTGATGAGATTTTAATTTACGATGATGCTTCTCAATTTCCACCTCAAAAGTTTATCCCCCGAGGGGTTCAAGTAAGAGTTTTTCGAGAAGAAACCAATCGTGGTCCTGCTTACGGCAGAAACTTTTTATTAGCGAAAGCTCGTGGAGAGTACGTTCACTTTCACGATGCTGATGACTGGTTCAATGAAGGATGGTCGAGACGAATTCGACGGGTTTTGATTTCAAGCCCCTGCGATGTTATTTTCACTGAAGTCAACTCTTTCAAACAGGGGAAACTGGTTAGCCCCGAAGTGATCGGGCTAAAAAAAATCACCAGTCCCGAGAAGTTACTACCTTTTTGTGTTGAAAACTTCATGTTGGTTCCCTCAGGTACCTATCGAAAAGATTTGGTCCAAAAAATGGGCGGTTATCGAGAGTCTCTGTGGCAGTCAGAGGATTTTGATTTTCATGTTCGACTTGCTAATCAGAATCCAAGATTTGAATTGATTGTAGAGCCCTTAGTCTCTATTCGTTTACGAGAGGAAAGCCGAAGCCAGAAACGCAACGAGGCCTTAGGAGATGCTGTAAAAGCTTTAGAGTTGTTGCGAGCTGAAGTTCCAACTCAATACCACCAAACCTTGGCACAAAAGGCCTCTAAGTTGGGTTCGGAACTATTCGAATTAGGCTATCGAAAAAAAGCTAGGGAGGCTTTTAAGCTTGCTAAAGACTTGGGGCATCCCACGTTTGATCACAAACCTGGATTTTATCAAAAAGTGGCTAATCACGGAGGGCAGGAAGTGGCCGAGTGGGTCGCCTTGCTCTATCGAAAGTTTATTCCTGAAACTGTCAGAAAAAATGCAAAAAACAAATCGGTAAACTCGTTACAAAGGAGCCATTCGTGAAAACACTTGCCGCCGTCGCTTGGGGAAAAGGCCAGCCCTTAGAAGTTGAGGAAATTGATCTTCAAGGCCCCAAACAGGGAGAGGTTTTAGTTCGAATTGTTTCTTCAGGAGTTTGCCATACCGATGCTTACACTCTTTCCGGCGCCGACCCCGAGGGATTGTTTCCTTGTATTTTAGGGCATGAAGGGGCAGGAGTCGTAGAGGAAGTTGGCCCCGGAGTGAAAAGTGTTTCGGTAGGGGATCATGTGATTCCGTTGTATGTCCCAGAGTGTGGTGAGTGTAAGTTTTGCCGCTCAGGAAAAACCAACTTGTGCAGTGCGATCCGATTGACTCAAGGAAAAGGGGTGATGCCCGATGGGACCAGTCGATTTTCGAAAAATGGAAAAATGATTCACCATTATATGGGCACTTCCACTTTTTCTCAGTACACAGTGCTGCCCGAAATAGCTGTGGCAAAAGTCAATCGAGCTGCCGATTTGAGTAAAATTGGTCTTTTGGGCTGTGGCATCACCACGGGGATTGGAGCGGTCTTAAAGACGGCTAAAGTCACTCCTGGAAGTACAGTGGCTGTTTTTGGCTTGGGGGGAATCGGTTTGAGCGTAATTCAAGGAGCCGTGATCGCAAAAGCTGCAAAAATTTACGCTATAGATATCAATGAAGATAAGTTTGCTTTTGCCAAACAATTGGGGGCCACCGATTTTATCAACCCTAAGAAATATGATCGTCCTATTCAAGAAGTGATTGTGGAGTTAACCGATGGAGGGGTCGATTATTCCTTCGAGTGTGTGGGAAATACTCAGCTCATGCGCCAAGCATTGGAATGCTGCCACAAAGGTTGGGGCGAATCGATTATCATCGGAGTCGCAGGATCTGGACAGGAAATTTCAACCCGTCCTTTCCAACTCGTCACAGGAAGAGTTTGGAAGGGAACTGCATTTGGTGGCATCAAAGGGAGAAGTGAGGTTCCCGGTTTGGTAGAGCGATACCTTAAAAAAGAGATCAAAGTCGACGAAATGATCACTCACACCATGCCGATTCAACAGATCAATCGGGCTTTTGAGTTGATGCACGATGGAAAAAGCATCCGCTCGATGGTCAATTTCTGATTTTCAGTTTTTTATGATAACACCTGTCAGTACCCACAAAGCGTTCGATGGCAAAGTTGGATTTTTCTCCCACGATTCCAAAGTTAATTCTTGTTTGATGAAGTTTTCGGTTTTTGTTCCTAAAGAAGCAGAAACTAAACCGGTTCCCGTTCTGTATTGGCTGTCAGGGCTTACTTGCACTGAAGAAAACTTTACTATCAAAGCCAATGCTCAAAGATTTGCTTCGCAGTATGGAATGATGCTGGTGGCTCCAGACACTAGCCCTCGGGGAGAGCACGTTCCAGGTCGTGGAGACAGTTGGGATTTAGGCCACGGAGCCGGCTTTTATGTGAATGCCACCGAAGAACCTTGGGCAAAAAATTACCAAATGTACGATTATGTGACTCAAGAGCTTCCCCAGTTGATTCAAGAGAATTTTAAAGTCATACCCGATTGTCAGAGTATTTTTGGGCACTCCATGGGGGGGCACGGGGCTTTAGTCATAGGCATTCGAGAGTCTCACCGTTACCGTTCGGTTTCGGCCTTTGCACCCATTACGAATCCCACTGCAGTTCCGTGGGGAGAAAAAGCCTTTTCTGCGTATTTGGGAGAGGATCGAAAAAAATGGGAGAACTATGATGCGAGTCTTCTCATTCAAAAATTGGGATACAATCGCCCGCTATTGGTTGACCAGGGCACTGAAGACCAGTTTTTAAAAACCTCTCTTTTACCTGAAAGATTGGAAAAGGCCTGCCACGAGGCCCAAGTTAAGTTAGAAATGCGGTATCAACCGGGATATGATCACAGTTACTATTTTATTAGTACTTTTATTCAGGATCATTTCCGATTTCACGCCCAGTTTTTATTTTAGCCCGAACTGATTCCACTGGTTTTCAAAACGACTTTGAGAAACGCTTGTTAAGGTTCTTAATTTGCCCGAGGAAAGTTGCTTAGCCATTTTGGTGGGGACAAGCTTACAAAGTCGAGAAAGCCCTCCAGAGATTCCAAGTTCCATCCCGGCTAAAGCTCGGGCATAGCCCAGAGCAGTTTCCAGATAAACCCAGCCATCGAATAAAGCGGCAACGATCTCTGCTAAATCGCTTTCGCTAAAAACGGGGGTTTGAGCTATTCGCTTTCCCCAATCATCAAAAAAGGGGCCGATAGGAATCAAAAAATCACTCTGGGTTCGAAGCGCTTTAGGTTTTCTTAATGCAAAGTTTCGGTGGTTTTCAACCGCCATGTATTGCTTGTTCAAAGCACTTAGTTGGATAAAAGCACCGTTTAAAAACAAAGAGGAACAACGTTGCGAAAATTCTCTTCTTAAAAGATCATCGGGATCCAATTTCCACATATCCATGACTCGAACGAAGTCTCCTGCATTATGGGCGACAATGGTTGCTGATTTAAGAGATCCGATGCCATCTCGGCATTGCCGAAAGTCAGTAAAGACTTGAAGTTGCCTCTCTAATTCCTTGAGAATGGTTTGAGCCAAAGCTTGAGATCTTTCTGGATGCCGTTTTCGTAAAGCAGCATAAGCAGCCACTGAGATACTAAACCATTCTCCATGGTGTCCGCTGATGTAATCGTGCGAGAGGGGGCTTGCGGCTCCTCGAGTAGAGACAATGGAGGAGTCCCAAGAGAGAGCTTCTTCGACCACTGCGACCATGGCAAAGAGGGTTTCTAAGGGGAGGGCTGGGTGCCAAAGTCGAAATCGAATTTGGTTATCGACATCGGTGGGAACAAAAGTCGCAATCGTGGCCCAATGAGCAGCCACGCACAATTCGAAATAGGCCGCATGGTCTAACTCAGATTCAGGAAATTTACTGAGCCATTGATCCGTGTGGCGCAATAGTTTAATAAAGCGGTGATTTGTTCCTAAGAGAAAAGTTTCGTTAAAAATAAAAGGGGCAGTGTTTTTTACATGAGTTAAAAGAATTTTTGGAGAAACCCCGCGGGTAAACTCAGGCTGAGTTTTAGAAGTAAGCCCATCTCCTTGAAGAGGGTTAAAAATTGGATTCTCCATATCGCATGGGTTTGCCACAGATAGAAGAAAGGTTCCAGCGGTTTTTTATCTTCCCTAAAGAGAGGCTGTCACTTTTTAGACAGCCGAAAAAAAGTTAATCGTCTGTCAGTTTTTTTAGATTCCGATTTGAATACACACAAGAGAAACTGTTTGTTCTAGTGTCAAAAAACTAGGCACCCATTATGCAAGTTATTGAAATTATTGATTAAAGTTAAATGTAGACAAGAAGTATTAAGTTGGGCCCATCCATTGCATTTAAGAAATCTCAAATAGTTTTAGTGACCGAACTTGAAAAGAATAGGAGACCCCCAATGACTCAGTTCTTTAAAAACTTAAGCGCATTAGCATTCTTAATGACCCTTTTATCGGGTTGTGGACAGACTCCAGCTGCTAGGAGGTCTTACATTCAGCCTAGTACCACTATGAATTATTTCGATACGAGTTCCACATCCTCAACTGCAGCGCCTGTAGTGAATACCACGCTAAGATGTACTTTGAAGGTGAATGATTCTTTAACTTCTCCGGTACCAGTGGCTCCTGGTATGAGCACCCGATTTGAGGTGGCAGCTCAAGGGGGATCACTTTTAGATTATAACTTTAAACGAATCGTGATTAATGGGAGCCCGCTCACAAACTTTGTTTTAAGAAATACAACCCGAGCCAACAATATTGCAACTTTGGATTATACTTTTTCAAACTCAGCTATTTTAGGTGATATTCCTGTGACTGCCTATATCACTTACCGAAAGGCAGACAATACCGAGTCTGAGGAAGCTTTTTGTTCAGGGACTGTCAGGGTTCAGCCCATTGTGATTTCACTGTCTGGAAGTCCTACCACAACTCCAGCAGGAAGAATTGAATTAGGGGTTTCAGTGACTGGGGGAACAGGCGCCGCTGTGAGCATTCAGTACAGTTTAGAGAACCGTCCTGATGGTATTGTGACCTATCTGAATGGCTCGAATATCACCGTGGAGCAGGACTTTGAGTTTCAACAAATGCGAAGAAGAGTGACTGGGTTAAGATTGGTGGTGAAAGCTTTAAATGCTCAGGGACAACAAGTCGCATTAATAAGCAGAAATTTATCCTTCTTGCCCCCTTTATTATGTCGCTTGAACAATCCTCCTACTACGGTGGTTAAGAATACTTTGGCAACTTTTCAACCTTTGGCGGTCGATGAGTTGGGACGAGCTACCGGAGAGTCTTTGGTTGTGTCTGATGTGAGATTAAACTATGGATACGAACAGTATCTTACTGAGGTTCAAGGGCTGGGAAGTGCTGGCCAAGTGTCTATGAAGTTCACCCATCCTCTGGATCTTCTATTCATCCCCTTCCAAATCATTCTTAGCAGCGCAGATGGAACGGTGAACGGAAGAACTTGTATGATTACTACCGGAATCAATGTGGTGAAACCCTAACTCTAGCTTAAGAGAGAACGTAAATAGGCGGTGAAGCTCTCAATAGTAGAAGCGGGAATGGTTAACTGCCGATAGGAGATCTTAGACATCTGAAAGATCTTCTTAGCTATACGGTTCTCTTGGGTGTCGTGATATTTGTCGGAGAGATAGATAATTTCCTTCACACGATGACTAGCTAAAAGTTTGGCACATTCATTACAGGGAAATAAAGTGACATAAACTTTAGCCCCCCCCAAACTTCCTTTAGCGTGAGAAATGGCATTAGCTTCACTGTGAATCACATAGCCATATTTTTGATGCTCCAGAGGCACTTCGCGATTGTTTCCCCATGGAATCAGACTTTCATCAATCCCAGCGATAGTTCCGTTATAGCCCATGGTGATCTGATGGTTGTGGGCATCCACCATCACACAACCCACTTTAGTATTAGGATCCTTGCTTTTGTAACTGGCCAACATCGCCTGAAGCATGAAGTACTCGTCCCAATTAATTTGAGACGAGACGGAAACATAATTCACTCTCCAGTCGGAATTTTCGATCTTTTCTGTCATATTAGTGGCTGAGTTGCTTTTACCATTACCGAGGAATCCTAGAGTAGTCAAATGAAGCCATTTTTACCTCACACGAGAGTCAAGGTGATATCTTTAAAGTTGGAGGGCACCGTCGTTGAACAGCTAAAAACCGGGGAATATAAAGTGGTCTGCGGTTCTATGACGTTAGTTCGACCCGCCAAGGATTTAGAACCTTTAGCTAAAGATCATTGGAAAAAATATTCCCATTTGGCTAATAAAAAAGGGTATCAGTCGGACACTTTAGAAGAAAAGCCGGTAAAAACCATTGATTTGCATGGAATGCGAGTGGTTGAGGCGCTCTCTGCGATTGAAGCCTTTTTGGATAAAGCTCTTATGGCAGATTGTGGGAAGGTGGAAATCATTCATGGGGTAGGAACCGGAGCCCTAATGCAGGCAGTTCATGATTTTCTAAAAAAGCAGAGTTATGTGGTTCGATTTCATCTGGATGAAAATAATACGGGGACGACCTGGGTTTACTTTTAGAGGAGTAAGAGGACTCCAGAAATCTGTTCTAAAGATCGGTAGACTAAGTGAACTTGCTGAGCTGTTTGTAAATTCAGTTCGACAGTAAGACTTAAGTGCTTTGCATTTTCTGAGACTCGACTGGATGCTTGAGGCTTCGATCCAAGATTTAAAGTTTTTTGAATTTGCTCAAGAACGATCCCTTGGATGGAGTCCTCATTTCTTAAGATGATTTTGAAAGTATAAGGACCCGGGAATGAATGTACCGATTCCAAAAGCTCAATCGGAGGTAAGCTCATCTTGATTTTCCTGAGCTAAATCCATAAAGCACGCCATTGAGCATGACATATCCGTCTGGATGCCCTTTACCTGAGGGGTTTTCATGAACCCAATGTACGATCGCTCCGTCCGGAGAAGGAGGATAGGGACCATTAGTCTCTTTTGCGGTGATATAATCTCCGCATGTTTCAACTTTCATATCCAACTCGACTTCTGGCATTTTTCCAAAGTCTTCATTGTAAATGATTTCGATGGTGTCCTCTTGATTTTGAGAAACTATAGTGATTTCAAAATGGCGATGTCCGTTTTTATCGGGATACAGTTTAGAGACGATTCCTTTTAAGTGGGCTCTTGCTTCAAATTTATTTGGAGTGTTGTGTTTCCAATCGATCACTTGCTCGGCATTGATGGGAAGCACTTTGCCCTTGGTGTCTTTGCAGGCTGGAGGATTTTGAGTCTCGAGCGCAATGGCCCAGCCCTGAGAGAGAATTAGTCCGACTACGATCATCCAAGTCTTGATCCACGACATCATGATTGCCCCCTAATCTGACGAATGGTTTTGAAGCACCGTAGCAAGTCTGCCCCTAATTCTCAACCCTGTATTTGAATTGAGTTGATTCTCGATTTTAAGTGCTTAGAATGGTTAAATAAAGCAGATATTCAAATCACATAAATTCTTATTCAATCTCTAAAATATGGATAAAAGTCCCAAGGCATCCCATTGGAATGACAGTAAAGAGAGTTGGGGAAAATACCCTAAAACAGAAGCGGTGGTGTGTTCTCTTAAATCTCGGAGTCAAAAAATTTCTGATGCGATTCCGCTAGGACAAGAAGAGCTATCCTATTTGGCCTATGGGCAAGGCAGAAGTTATGGAGACTCCTGCCTCAATGATCATAACCTTCTTATTCTAACCGAAAAGCTAAACCATTTTATTGAGCTCAATCCTGAGACCGGAGTGATTAAAGTCGAGGCCGGACTCACTTTAAAAGAGGTTCTCGACCATGTGGTTCCGCGCGGTTGGTTTTTGCCCGTAGTGCCGGGAACTCAGTTTGTGACCATTGGCGGAGCTATCGCTAATGATATTCACGGAAAAAATCATCATGTGGCAGGAACCTTTGGGTGCCACATCAAATCCCTGGAGCTAGTGCGTTCGGATGGGACCCAACGGATTTGTAGTCCTCATCAAAACGAAGATTGGTTTAGAGCGACTATTGGAGGATTAGGGCTGACTGGAATCATTACCTGGGCCGAAATCCAGTTAAAAAAAATCGCCTGTCCTTGGATTTCTCGAGAGACTTTACGGTTTCATCATTTGGATCAATTTTTTGAGTACACCTTAGATTCCGACAGTAAATTTGAATATACCGTAGGGTGGTTGGATTGTTTGTCGCAAGGGGCTCAACTGGGAAGAGGAGTCTTTTTTCGAGGTAACCATCTTCTTTTAAAAGAAGCTTCCGAAATTAAATCCAAGAAAGAAAAAATTAAAACCTTTCCATTCAATGCGCCAGAATTTCTTCTGAACCGATTTTCCATGAAAGCTTTTAATTCGCTTTATTACCATACTCATCCCAGCAAAAAGGCGGAACTTGTGCATTATCGTCCTTTCTTTTTCCCGCTCGATGGGATTAACCATTGGAATCGACTGTACGGTAAAAGAGGATTTTTTCAGTACCAATGTGTGGTTCCCTTTGAAGGCACACAAAGCCCCATTTATCGAATGATTGAAACCTTTGCGAAATCTGGATTGGGCTCTTTCCTCACTGTGATAAAAACTTTCGGCAAAGTTTCCTCACCCGGAATTCTTTCTTTTCCCCGACCTGGAGTCACACTGACGTTAGATGTTCCTAACGAAGGAAAAAAAACGCTTCGTGTTTTAGAAAGTCTGGACGAAATGGTGATGGATGCCGGAGGAAGAGTTTACCCCGCTAAAGATGCTCGAATGTCTAAAGAGAGTTTTAAAAAGTATTTCCCTGAGAGGGTGGAATTTGAAAAGTTTAAAGACCCTCACTTCTCATCCAGTTTTTGGAGGCGAGTCACATGAAGATGCTTATTTTTGGAGCGACGTCCGCCATTGCCGAAGCGGTAGCTAGGAAAGTCGCTTATGATCACGGTGACCTTTTTTTGGTGGGAAGAAACAGTGAGACTTTAGATCTCATGGCTCAAGACTTGAGTGTTCGTGGTGCGGGTAGAGTGGGTAAAGCGAATGGTGATTTGACTCATTTAGAAAAGTTCACTGAATGGGTAGAATCTGCAGCTCACTTTATGAAAGGGATCGATGTGATTTTAATCGCACATGGAAGTTTAGGAGAACAAAAAGAATTAGAAAAAAATAGCGATTTGGCTTTTGATATTTTTAATGTGAATTTTATAAGTGCAGCGCTACTTGCGGAAACGAGTGCCCGATATCTAGAAAAAGGGGGACGAGGAGTGATTGCTGTGATCGGTTCGGTGGCAGGGGACCGGGGGCGACAAAGCAATTACTATTATGGTTCGGCCAAAGCGGGATTAGAGTGTTTTCTTCAAGGTCTTCGAAATCGACTTTTTCCTCTAGGAGTGAGAGTTCTGACTATTAAACCGGGGTTTGTTTCAACTCCGATGACTGCCCATCTAAAGCAGAATTTCCTTTTTGCAAAACCAGAAGTGGTTGCGACTGGAATTCTTAAAGCGATTCGAAACCATAAAGATGTCGTTTATCTGCCTTGGTTTTGGAGATGGATTATGTGCGTGATTCAATCCATCCCCGAAATACTTTTTAAACGTCTCAAGTTATGAAAGTTTAAATACTTCTTCAGTTAGCTTTCTCACCCCTTCGAAAATATCATGAATAGCGGCTTCGCACATGTAAGCGGCAGAGGTGACAATTTTGTTTTTTCTGTCAACGTGGCAATCTGAAGCTAATGTAGTGATGTGTTTGTGACCCAGTTTTTCAATTTCCTGAGCGGCTTCTGAGGGGCCACCCACCGTCATTTCAAAGTGCTTTCCTGGAAAAGTCATAGCCACAGCAGCGGGTGCGATACACACAGCTCCGATGGGTTTATTGTGATCGTGAAATTCTAAAAGAGCATCTTTGAACTCTTGAAGGACTTTTCCCTTAGAGCCTTCGCTGGCAAACGTACATAGGTTTTTAGCCACTCCAAATCCGCCAGGGATAATGACAGCATCAAATTGAGACGCTCGAAGTTGGGTTAAGGGTAAAATATCCCCTCTTGCAATTCGAGCCGCCTCAGTCAGCATGTTTCGACTTTCTCCGTTCATGGGTTTTCCTGTGAGGCAATTCATGACATCAGCTTGGGGTCTATCGGGAGCAAAACATTGAACTTGAACCCCAAGACGACTTAACCCCCAAAGCACTGCCACCGATTCTCGAATTTCGCTGCCATCTTTAAATCCACTTCCACATAAAACGACTGCCATTTTTTTCATAAAAATCTCCTCTTTGATCTAAAAACTTACACCGAGAGTTAAGGGGTCGGCAATAAGCGGAGGGTTATAAAATGAGAGTTTGTAGGTCTAGACAGAGGAGGTCGGACCCCAACAAACTCGTGTATAAAGACGAGCCGCGGTGATTCCGTTTAGCATCAGAACTAAAACGCCTAAGATAGCGAAGTGGGAAAAGGGGCCTACCAAACTGTGGAGCACAATATCCTCTCCCAAAAAAGCGGGAAAGAGGGGAAAGCCGCTGATCCCCAAAAAGGATAAAAGAAGTATATGGGAAAATGTGGGATGGGTTGAAGAATAGGCATAGAATCTTTCAAGGGATCTTGGTGAGTCGGAAAAAAACATACCCTTTAAAGCGACAAAGCCTAATAACCAAAAAAAGAAGATGCTGATGAGAAACCATGGGCTTGCTTCAAAATGGCCATGGGTAGAAAAAAGAACAAAGAGCCCCATCATAAAATTTCCTAGGCCAATAGAATTCCATATCTGGAAAACGTTCTTAATTTGGCCAAAGGCTGCCAGTGAAAGTAAGCACATGGTAGTAATACCTAACCACCCGACGTAGGAATTAAAGAATAAGGGTTGTTTTAAAACAGCTGCTAACAAAGAAACGCTGGAAAATAAAAAGGCTAATAAAAATAAGAAACCTCCAAATTGACCTATTTGAATGGTTAGCTTTGCAAAAGGGTGCAGAAAAAAACGATGAATCACGGGCTCTAAGTAGCCTTCATTGAACGAAAATACATACAGGGACCTTTGAACTCGCTTAGGTAAAGCGAAGAAAAACCTGTCACGAACATGTGTTTTCTGGGAGCTAGCAAAGTTTTGTACCCGCAGACCGTAGCTAACGACTGCCGGT
>OMIX01000067.1 GCA_900299195.1 Deltaproteobacteria bacterium | reverse complement strand
TCTTAGAGAAGTGGATTCCGCGGTTGCGGGATTTATTCAGGAAGAGCTTTTTCGACAACAAAACTCCCTAGAATTGATCCCTAGTGAAAATTTAGCCTCTAGAGCAGTTATGGAAGCTCAAGGCACGGTTTTAACCAACAAGTATGCGGAGGGGTATCCCGGTAAGAGGTATTACGGTGGATGTGAGTTTGTAGATAAAGTTGAAGCAGTGGCTATTGAGCGAGTCTGTCAGTTGTTTGGTGCCGACTTTGCCAATGTTCAACCTCACTCAGGTAGCCAAGCCAACATGGCTTCCTATTTGTCGGTTTTAACCCCGGGCGACACTATTTTGGGGATGAATTTGTCCCATGGGGGCCATTTGACCCATGGCCATCCGGTCAATTTTTCCGGGCTTCTTTTTAAAGTGGTTTCTTACGGGGTTCGTCAGGACACCCATTTGATTGATTACGACGAAGTCAGAGACTTGGCGATTAAGCACAAGCCGAAACTCATCATCGCTGGAGCGAGTGCCTATCCCAGAATCATTGATTTCGAGAAATTTGGAAGTATTGCCAGAGAAGTAGGAGCCTTTTTCTTAGTGGATATGGCCCATATTGCCGGACTAGTGGCAGCAAAATTACATCCCACTCCGGTCGGGCACGCCGATATTGTAACGAGCACTACCCACAAAACACTTCGCGGGCCGCGAGGGGGAATCATACTGTTTAAGGAAGCCCAGAGAGCCAAAATCAATTCTCGAATTTTTCCTGGTATTCAAGGCGGCCCCTTGATGCATGTGATTGCTGCCAAGGCAGTAGCGTTTAAAGAAGCCATGATGCCTGAGTTTAGAGACTACCAGGCTCAAGTCATAAAGAACTGTAAAGCTTTAGCCGCTGGCCTTCTTGAAGAGGGGTTCACCCTAGTGAGTGGAGGAACCGATAATCATTTAGTCTTGATTGACTTGCGAAATAAGGGGATCACAGGTAAAGAGGCCGAGGAGCGTTTAGACCGTGTGGGTTTAACAGCGAACAAAAACACAGTCCCGTTTGAAACGGCTAGTGCGTTTGTGACTAGCGGAATTCGAATGGGGACCCCTGCGATCACAACAAGAGGCCTAAAGGAAACTGAAATGGCATGGCTTGCTAAAGCCATTTCCAAAGTGGTTTCTGATTACAGCGAGTCCACCGTGAAGCAGGTCAAAGGGGAAGTGATGGAAGTGTGTCGTCGCTATCCGATTTACAGTGGATTATGAAATCAGCCCGTCGAAAAAACAGAATAGAAGCTTTGCAAATTTTGTTTCAGTTAGATTTGAACCAAGATTTATCCACACAAAAGGCACTTAATCATTTTTCAGAGTTTTATTCTTTAGAGAAAAAACAGATTGATGATTTTACTCATCGACTCGTCATGGGAGTCACTGAGAAGTTGAAGGAAATAGATGCTGTTTTAAAACAATCTTCAGAGAATTGGCGCCCCGATCGAATGGCAGCTGTGGACAGAAATGCGCTTCGGCTCGGAGTTTATGAGATTCTGTTTTGCGAGGACATTCCTGCCACCGTTTCTATCAATGAAATGATTGAGGTCGCTAAACAATTTGGGTCCGAGAGCAGCCCAAGTTTTATCAACGGTATTTTAGATAAAATCCGTCAAAACCATCCCAACCCGAATAAAGCCAAATAGTCGCAACTTTGCTTAAAATGGGATAAATTCGTGCAAAAGGATAATAGAGCTCTATGACTGAGGTTGTTAACGTTTCTTTACAAGCGGACCCCACTTTACCGAGCCAGTTAAAGGCGGATGCTTTGCTCATTCTTCGCAGTCCTAAACGCAAAATAGGTCACGAAAGTGTGAGGTGCCTGGACTGGAGCTTAAATCATCAGATTAGAAAAGCTTGTGAAGCCCAAACTGAAACTATTGTTTTTATTCCTACGATGACCAAGATTAAGCCTTCTTATGTGATATTATCTCAGAGTTCAGGTAAAGATGAGGTTATCAAAAATATTAAAAACATGGGGTTAAAATCAATCTCGATTCTGAGTGAGCATGAAAAGATGTCGGCAAATGGGTTGGATTGGAGTCAGTCCGGTCTCGATAAAATCTATTTGTTTGACGAAGACGAGATGCATAGAGGTGTTGAGAGTTGAGTTCTAGTTCCAAAAATAAAGCCCCCATCTCTTTAGAGCAAAAAGAGAGGGTACTGGTTGTGGGAATGCAACTTCCCGGTGAAACGACACCTGAAGTGGAAAATAGTTTAGCTGAGCTGAATCGGCTCATCGATACTTTAGGAGCCGAGGTCGTTTTTTCTTTAATTCAAAAGAAGGATAAACCCCATCCCGCCATGTATGTCGGAACGGGTAAAGCTGAGGAAATTGGTCATTTGGTGAAAGAACACGATTGTTCGATTGTCGCTTTTGATAATGAGTTGACTGGAACCCAACAGAAGAATTTAGAAAAAGTTTTTCAATGCCGAGTCGTAGATCGCACCGGCATCATTTTAGAGATCTTTTCAAAACACGCCCGAACCAAAGAGGCTAAGAATCAGGTTGAGCTTGCAAGCCTTGAGTATTTGGCCACTCACTTAACCAGACGTTGGACCCATTTAGAAAGACAAAAAGGGGGGATCGGGCTCAAAGGGGTGGGAGAACGTCAAATTGAATTAGATCGCCGATTGATAAGAAATAGAATTTCTCGTCTCAAAGAAGAAATGGCCCACACGGCAACGGAACGGCAAATTCAGCGAGCCCATCGAGGAGATAAGTTTCTAAGAGTGGCTATTGTGGGTTATACCAATGCGGGTAAGTCGACGCTGATGAATCATTTAACGACGAGTCAGGTGTATGTCGATGATCGGTTGTTTGCCACTTTAGATTCTACGGTCAAGGTCATTGACCCCAAAACGAGACCTCCTATTTTATTGAGTGACACGGTAGGTTTTATCGATAAGCTTCCACACAGCCTAGTAGCCTCCTTTCGATCGACATTGGCAGAGGTGTTAGAGGCTGATCTTCTTTTGCATGTGGTCGATCTTTCCTCGGAAAATTATCCGCATCACTTGGAGGTCACCCGTCAAGTACTAGATGACATCGGGGCTGGATCTAAACCTAGTATGTTGGTTTTTAATAAGGCAGATTTGGTGAAAGAGTTTTTCTTGCCAAAAATTCTTGAACGAAAATACATCGACAGCTTAGTCGTTTCCTCTCTCAATCCGGAGGACATGAAGCGGCTTAGAAGCGCAGTGTTCAGTTATTTTGAACGTGACATGATCGAATTAGAGGTTGTGGTGTCCTATCACAATACTTGGCTACAATCTCAGATCCACGAGTATTCGAAGGTCCTTGAGAAAGAGTACTTAGAGGAAGGTGCAAAGTTTAAAATTCGAATCATGAGATCCACCGCTAATTGGCTCAAATTGACCGAGGAAAGTAAAAAAACATGAGATGCGGGGTTACTCGCCAGTTACCATTAGATGCAAAAAGCCTTTTAGCCCCCTATTTTGATTCGGTAGAACTTTACGAAAAAGGTAG
Organism: Deltaproteobacteria bacterium; assembly: GCA_900299195.1. Taxonomy (GTDB): domain Bacteria; phylum Bdellovibrionota; class FAC87; order UBA2466; family UBA2466; genus UBA2466. The sequence goes on along the minus strand of OMIX01000067.1, from coordinate 35,457 downwards.
ACCCTTAACTCAAGAAGAACTATCCCACGCGATATCCGATAAAGAAGTATTCATTTGTCAGCTAACTGAACCCATTACTCAAAATATTCTTGAGCACGCGAATAGGCTTCGCTTTTTAGCGACTTTTTCAACCGGGGTTGACCACTTAGATTTAAAAGCGTTAAAGCAGCGTGGAATTAAAGTCTCTCACACTCCCGGGGTTTTAACCGAAGCGACTGCGAATTTGGCATGGGCACTCATCTTAAGTTGCTCTAGAAAATTGATGCCTGCGCAACGATATTTGCAGGATGGAAAGTTTAACGGGTTTTTACCCAGCCTGTTTTTAGGGTTGGCATTAGAACAATCTACTTTAGGAATTGTAGGAATGGGCAAGATTGGCCAAGCGGTGGCTCATAGAGCCAGAGCTTTTGGTATGAAAGTGATCTACTTCACAAGAAGTTCTGTAGAGGGCGTGGAAGGTGTTTCCGTTAGTTTTGAGGAACTTCTGGAAAAGTCGGATGTGATCAGTATTCACTGCCCTTTAACTCCGCACACTAAGCATTTATTCAACTCCAAGGCTTTATCGCTAATGAAGTCCGATGCGGTACTTATTAATACGGCTCGAGGACCGATCGTGAATGAGGAGGGTTTAGTTGAGCATTTGAAGAGAAATCCAAATTGCTTTGTAGGACTGGATGTATTTGAAAATGAACCTAAAGTAGCTCCCGGTTTGTTGGAGTTGCCCAATGCCTTGTGTGTTCCTCACATCGGCTCTGCGAGTCGTTGGGCCCGTGAGCAAATGGCAAGAATTTGTATTGAAGATGCGATGCGGTTTGCAAGGGGAGAGAAGCTTCAGTATGAGTACTCACTATGAATGAAAATGCATTGAACATCTATGTGATATCGGATGGCACCGGGGAAACTGCGGATCAGATGATTAAAGCCGCTCTTCTCCAATACGTTCGACAAGGGCTTAAGATTGTCCGGTTCAAAAACATCAGGACTGAAATGCAGGTGCGTTCTATTTTTGAAGAAGCTCATTCGATCAAAGCGATGGTAGTGTATACGGTCGTGTCAGATAATTTACGCAAGTTTATCGACTCTACTAGCCAACAAACGGGAGTTCCCACTGTGGATTTATTGGGGCCACTCTTAGAAAAGTTGTCCCGCTATCTCACAAGAAATCCAGAAACCCAACCTGGTCTTTTTCACGAAGTGAATGAAAACTATTTTAAACGAATCGAAGCTATTGAGTTCACCGTTAAGCATGACGATGGAAAATATGCCGACAGTTTGGATAAGGCCGATATTGTTTTGGTGGGGCTTTCTCGAACTTCAAAAACGCCCTTAAGCGTTTATCTTTCCTACAAGGGGTGGAAAGTGGCAAATGTTCCTCTAGTAAAAGATATTCCACCTCCGTCGGAACTGTTTATTACCGACCAAAGAAAAATTGTAGGCTTACTTATCGACCCTGAAACTTTGGTCAAAATTCGTAGGGAGAGGCTGGTGCGACTAGGTGAACATCCAAGCGGAGATTACGCTAATTTAAATCATGTGATAGCCGAAATCGAATATTGCAAGGATATCTTCCGGAAGAACCGAAGGTGGCCGGTTTTCGACATTACCGGTAAAGCGCTTGAGGAAACTGCGAGTGAAGTGGAGAAGGTGATCAAATCTGCGATGCCCGAAAAGTGGGGACACATTAACTAAAGAGGACGCTGATACGAAAAGGGCTTGAAGATTTTCAGGCAAAGACTTGCTTTTAAAGCCAGGTGGTAAGTTAGATCATAGCCCAGTGGAGTTTGTCTCTAGGACCCACTCCACTGGGCTACTTTCTAAGCTCTTTCTCAAGAGCATTGGGGGGTAGGGACGAGGCAAATCGAAGAAAACTTCTGCACAAAACCGAACATAACTTCAACCATCACCTAAAAACACAACTTCCACTACCGTGGCTTCGTTAGCTGAGAGGTTCGATTAATCTCGTCGCAATGTCTACTAAAGCAACTGAAGTGCCATTTCAAATAAGTCTGAAGTTTCATATGCATACCTAATGTGCCTGTACTGGGATTAAACACCTGAGGTTTTGTGCAAAATAACAATAATAAATTCAAAATGTTAGGACTGACATTTCGATTGTGCTCGCTGTCTAAAAAATTTCCATCGATCGAGATTATTTTTTAGGATTTATAAAAAAAACTGATATACAGCGCGGTATGAGATTGATGATTTATTTTCTTGTCTCCTTGTTTTCGCTTTCTTCGTTCGCTACGGAAAGTTGCTTTCGAGTCTACTTTGTAAAGAGGCCTGTAGCTTTGGGGGCTGTTTATCACGAATATTTAGTGGTTGAGAGTGATGACTTAAAGGATACCCGTGCTTTAGGTTATTTGAAAGGTAATGAGGATTTAAAGCAGTTTCTTAAAGCAAGAGCTGATGCATTCCGGTCTGATCTGCGGGTCTCATTTTTAGGCAAGTTTTGCGCAAGTAAGGCCGAACGAGCATTATTAGAAGCGTCCGAATACCAAAGAGAATGGACAGAATATTATGACAATAACTTGATTCTCTATTACACGAGGATGGGCGTAACACCCTTGATTGGAAAACCTTGCCGCAACATAGCATTAGGGATCGCAGAGCTTTTTCAACTTTATTTTGAATAAGAAACTACAGCTACATCAGGCGGTTTCTACCCAGGTAATCGTTGTGAGTAGCGATGAAAAACAAGAGCGCTTTTGTGACCAGTTCATCGACCGGAATCTTAGTGTTTTTTTCCATTTCTTTGAGATCTTTCACAATGTGCTCTTTGGTTGTCACAACGAGTTGAGTTGCTTTTTCTGAAGGGTTCGTTTGTTTTGTCATAGTACCTCCAATGATAACTTCTATTCTTTTGGGGTCAAGCGGCGAATGCAACTCCTGTTAACATCTGGCCGAGATTTTTCAGCTTTTTCTGGTATGATAAGAAGCCATCTATGAAAGTTGAACTATTGCAATTCAAACAAAAGTTTCAGAGTTTTTTCAGGACTGCTTCGATCTCTTTGTTCTCCGTTTTTCTTTTGGTCGCATTATTAGGTGCCGGTATTTTGTATTACCTCACAAGCACTCTTCCGGATGTGAACAAGCTTAGAGGGTTTCAGCATGTGAAGGCCAGTGAAGTTTTTTCAGATGAAGGAAAAAAAATTGGCGAGTTTACAACGGAGAGACGATATCCCTTCAACTATGATTTACTCCCGAAATATGTCATTCAAGCCTTTCTAGCAGCGGAAGATGCGAAGTTCTTCGAACATGGTGGCGTCGACTTTAATGGTATTTTAAGAGCGGTATTTTCAAACGTTGCCAGAGGACGATTTGCCCAAGGGGGCAGCACCATTACCCAGCAAGTAGCTCGAGCTCTTTTATTAAGTACGAAGAAAAAAGAGATTACCCGAAAGATCAGGGAAATTGTTCTTGCCTGGAGAATGGAAAAGGCGCTTACGAAAAAAGATATTTTGAATCTTTATTTGAATGAAATCTTTTTGGGCCACGGATCCTATGGGGTGGCTTCAGCTGCGCGAAATTATTTTGGAAAAAGAGTTGAGCAACTCACACTTGGCGAGGCCTCGTTATTGGCTGGATTGCCCCAAAGACCTAACGAGTGGAATCCCATTAAAAATCCTCATTTGGCAAAGCGACGACAGAGTTACGTGCTTAAGAGAATGGTCGAAGAAAAGTTCATTTCACAAGACCAAAGCCAGACTGCCTATGCCGAGGTATTGAAGCTGAGAAATTTAGAAGAGCTTAATAACAGCGCCGCTCCTTATTTTACTGAGTATGTTCGCCAATATTTAATGTCGAAATATGGCTCGGAACAGGTTCTCAGTCAGGGATTTAAAGTTTATACCACAGTGAAATATGATTTTCAGAAAGCGGCTGAACGATCGGTAGACCGAGGGGTTCGTGAAGTAGATAAACGATTGGGTTGGAGGGGAATCACTGAACATCTTGAGGAACCTTCAGCGCAAGAGTCCTTTATTCGAAATGCTCACAAAACAGTTGTGGAAGAGTTAAATCCGCCACGGCTTTTATATCCTGATGCTGCTCAAGGAACTCGGGGGCTCGAGTATGATTTGACCCCCTATTACGAGAAATCAAGTCGATATTTCGGGGCTACACCCGTGCTAGAAGGGCAACTCTATAAAGGGATGATTGCAGAAGTTCGGGATGACAAAAGTATTGCCTTTGTCAGAGTCGGACAAACAGCTTTGGTGTTACCCATCACTGGAGCCCAATGGGTGAAATTGGAAAACCAACCCATCAAGAAACTTTCCCAAGTCATTCGTCAAGGCGATGTGGTTTGGGTTCGTGTGGAAAAAATTGACAAGAAAGCTGAGTATGCTTCAGTCACGCTCGAACAAGAACCCGAGGTTCAAGGAGCCCTATTATCTTACGAAATTCAGAATGGATTTGTCAGGGCCATGGTAGGAGGAACCGATTTTAATAAAAGTAAATTCAATTGTGCATTACAAGCCAAGCGACAAGTAGGTTCTACCTTCAAACCTCTATTGTACGCTGCTGCTTTCGATAAAGGTTTTTCTCCAGCCTCCATGGTGACCGATTCTCCGATCGTTTTTAAAACTGAAGGAAAATCTGAGACCCAGACATTAGGGGCAACTGAGGAAGAATGGAAACCTCACAATTATGGTAACAAATTTGAAGGGGACATCACCTTAAGAACGGCGATTATTCGTTCGATGAACATCCCGACTGTGAAACTACTGAGTGAGATCGGAGTGGAGTATGCCATTCAGTATGCAAGAACGTTGGGGATCACTTCTCAGTTGCCGAGAGATCTCACCATCGGGCTGGGATCTTGGTCGAGCAGTTTAGAGGAACTGATGCGAGCCTACTCTATTTTCCCTCGATTGGGTAAACCCGTGGCCCTTAAATACATCAAGAGAGTTGAAGATCCTGAAGGAAAAGTGATCGAAGCCTTCTCCGATTTGGTTGAGGTCCCCTCGAAAGATCCCATCAAGGATACTACTGCCATCGCTGAGTTATTACCCAAGAACACAACACCTAATCAGATTATCGAAGACGCCAGCAAAGGAACGATGTTGCCTCCGGGGCATGTGATTTCGCCTCAAACGGCGTATGTCATGACCGACGTTTTAAAAGGGGTCATTCGGGATCCTCAGGGAACCGGTCACGCCGCTGGTGGGGTCCCCCGCCAGATTGCAGGTAAGACTGGAACCTCTAACGACCACAGAGATGCTTGGTTTGTGGGGTATACTCCTACATTGATGAGTGGAGTATGGGTGGGTTATCTCAAAGACAAACCCTTGGATATAGGGGAAACGGGGGGGAAAGCAGCGGCTCCGATTTGGGCAGAGTACATGAAGTTAGCCACGAGTCAGGTTCCCAACGTCGACTTCGTTATTCCAGAAGATGTTGTTTTTGCGTATATCGATAGGAATACAGGCAAACTAGCAGGCCCCTACACTTCGAATCGAGTTAGAGTTGCTTTTAAAGTCGGGACTGTTCCTAATATCAATGGTGACAATATCCCAAGAGTTTCGGAACCTGGCGTAAGGGGAACGGCCACTGGAGCAGCCAAGCCTGACCCGGCAAGTTCTGAAGTTTTAGTTCCCACTGAACCCAAAATGCCGTCGGATGACTCTGAAACTTCCGATTTTATGAGGCAGGAATTTCAATAAAAACACAGGGGCTAGAAATCTAAAAAACGCGGTAATGTTGGCTAGTTAGAAAAAAGAGTCCTCAGCCCTTGCCTCAGTAAAGAATAACTGCTACAACATGCCATCTTCTGTGTGTATTTAGCGAAAGCGGGCTCGGCCCGCTTTTTGTTTATGAAGAGACAGGGAAATAGGTAGAAGTGACGGAATCAATAAGGAAATCGGAGGTTGAGCTTAGTATTCTCCGGATATGCGAAGAGGCATTGAAGGAGACCGATTTTCGAGTTCTTGATGTGGATGCAAAAATTTCCGCCAGTTCCTTGATTCGAATTTTCATCGACAAAATCAACACAGAAAAAGGGCCATCCCTAGAAGAGGTGGCTGAGTTGAGTCGGAAGTTAGATCCTTTGATTGAAACTGCGAACTTAACTCATGGGGCTTATAACTTAGAGGTCTCATCTCCAGGATTGGATAGAAGATTAAGAATCTCGTCCGATTTTCAAAGGGAGATCGGAAACGAAGTTTCCTTGAATCTCCATGAAAGTATGCCTGGAATTGGGGCTAATGTTAGAGGCCATTTAATTAAAGTAGAGAACGGCCGTCTGGGTATTGCTCAGGGGGTTAAAAATAGAAAAGAGTTTGAAGTCCCTTTTGAAAACATCAAAAGAGCCAATCGTATTTGGAACTTTGAAAAGGGAACAAAATAAGAGGAAGAAGTTATGGCGTCAGAACTTGGTAGAGTCATTGAACAAGTTGAAAAAGATAAAAGTATTGATAAGGCGATTCTCATCGAAGCTTTAGAGTCTGCATTAGTCATGGCAGCAAAGAAAAAATACGGAATTGATAAAGAGATTGAAGCGCATTTCAATGAAGAACTAGGTGAAATTGAATTGTTTCAGTTTAAAACCGTGGTGGAACAAGTGGACGATGATGGCACCGAAATTTCCTATGAGGAAGCTAAAGAATTAGATCCTGATGTTTCAGCCGGGGACAGTATCGGTGTGAAACTAGACACTAATCAGTTTGGACGCATTGCTGCTCAAACCGCGAAGCAAGTGATCATCCAAAAGGTTAGAGATGCTGAAAGAGATATTATCTACAACGAGTTTAACATTCGTAAGGGAGAAGTGGTTCACGGAGAATGTCGGAGAGTAGAAAAAGGGTGTGTCGTTGTTAATTTGGGAAGAACTGATGCTATTCTTCCCACTCGGGAGCAGATTCCTGGCGAATCTTTCAGACCTCATGATCGAGTAGTGGGGTACTTAATCGATGTTCAGCAAACTCCACGCGGTCCTAAGATTGTTCTCTCAAGAACCTGCCCTGAATTGTTGATTCAGCTCTTCAAACAAGAAGTGCCCGAGGTCAATGAAGGCATTGTTCAAATAAAGAGCGCTGCCCGAGAGCCCGGAATGAGGGCAAAAATTGCTGTGGTTTCGACAGACCCTGATGTCGACCCAGTAGGTGCTTGTGTCGGTGTGAAAGGTTCAAGAGTGCAGAATGTCGTTCAAGAGCTTAGGGGAGAAAAAATTGATATTGTTCCCTGGGAAGAAGACGAAACTAGATTTGTTTGTAATGCACTTGCACCAGCAGAAGTGATCAAAGTAAGGGTGGACGAAGATAATCACTCGATGGATATTGTGGTGGCGGATAATCAGCTCTCTCTTGCTATTGGGAAAAGAGGTCAAAATGTTAAATTGGCTTCAATGCTGACCGGATGGAAGTTGGATATTGTTTCCGAAAGTAAGATGTCTCAAAGGCAAGATGATGCCAAAGAACTTCTGAAAATTATTGAAGGGGTGAATGATACTTTAGCTCAAAGTCTTTATCAGTATGGCTTTACGATGGAGCAGTTGGCTAACAATGACGTTGCTGTGATTGCGACTGTACCTGGTTTTAATGAGGAAAAAGCTAAAGAGGTTCAAGACAAGGCTAAGGAACTGATTGCCTCTGGAAAATATGCTGAAGTGAAATCGAAACAGCAAGAACTTCTGAGGATGCAGGCAGGGCCTGGACGAAGAAGTAAGAGTGCAGTTGACGAACAGTTGAAAGCGGAAATGAAGGCACTTCAAGAAAAAGAAAAAACTGAAGCTGAAGCGAGTGCCGAGGCTTCTAAAGAGGATTCTAGCGAATCATAAACCACGAAGGACTAATGATTACTAAATTAAAAGTATACGAGCTTGCCAAAGAACTTAGTATGGATGCTCTGCATCTTGTCGATTTGGCGCAGAGACTTGGAATCGAAGTCAAAAATACGATGAGTGTTCTTGGGACGGAAGAAATTCGTATCATCAAGGACCACCATCGGAAGAATAAAGCTCCCAGTAAAGCGGGGGCCGCAGTTGCCTCAAGTGGCAAAACTCCCGTGAGCGAAAAACGAGTTGGAAAAACTGTGATTCGTAGACGTTCAGCAAAAGCTTCCGAAGAGCCTGCAGCAGAAGCGGTCGAAACAGTCGCAATCACATCTGAAGAAACATCTGTGGTCGAAGAAATGGTTTCTCCTTCGAACGAGGGAGCTCAACAAGTTTCCGAAGAGGCTCCGGAAGTAGCCCTACAGAATGAGCCTTCTGTTTCTGAAACTGAGACTGCTGCTAGTAGTGCCGTCGAAGAAGCTACTCCAATAGTAGAAAAAGTGGTACCTCAGGTTGCAAAGCCGGTTGAAGAGATCGTAGCCCCAAAAACCAGAAGGTTTTTCCCTTCCATCATTAAAAAAGTGGCCACGGAAGAGTATTTAGGTGAGAAAGTTGGGCCCAAAGTAGAAAAAGTAAAACGGGAACCCAAACCAGCAACTGCTGCTAAGACCACGACACCTGCTAAGCCGGTGAGCCCAACGACTGTGGTGGGTTCGAAGCGAGTTAAAGAAGTCGAATTTGCTGGTTCCGCAGAAGCTGCAAAGGAACAAGGAAAACGACGACTGTTAGAACGACAAGATACCGTATTTAAGAGTGCTGATTTCCTTAAGCGGGAGATGGTCCACTCGACCAAGAAAAAGAAAGTGGCTGCAAGCCGACCCGCTTTAAAAACATTGATTACCACACCTAGCGACCATAAACGGGTCGTAGAAATGGGTGAAAAGATCTCTGTGGGTGAATTTGCAAAACAGGTGAGCCAGAAAGCAGGGGGCATTATTGCTAAACTCATGAACATGGGAGTTACAGCTAGCATTAATGAAACGATCGATCATGATACTGCCACTCTGCTAGCTCAGGAATTAGGCTATGAGGTTAAGCAAAAAGTTTTCAAAGAAGAAGAATACATCCCCAAAGTAGCGGTTGAAGAAGGTTCGATGAAATCTCGAGGCCCCGTGGTGACTATTATGGGTCATGTTGACCATGGTAAGACCTCTCTTCTCGATGCCATTAGGAAATCTAAAGTAGCTGCTGGAGAAGCAGGTGGAATCACTCAGCATGTGGGTGCTTATACTGTTCAGCTCCCGAAGGGAAAAATTACCTTCATCGATACGCCTGGCCACGAAGCTTTTACTGCTATGAGAGCTCGTGGGGCTAAGGTTACTGATATCGTGATTCTGGTTGTTTCCGCAGTGGATGGAGTGATGCCCCAGACGTTAGAGTCTATCAACCATGCAAAAGCTGCCGGAGTCCCTATTATTGTGGCTGTTAACAAAGTGGATCTCCCAGATGCGAATCCAGATAGAATCAAACAAACTTTAGCCGGGCATGAGTTAGCGCCCGAAGAGTGGGGTGGAGATACTATCTATGTCCCAGTCTCTGCAAAGACGGGCAAAGGGCTAGACATTCTTTTGGATAGTATTCTTTTACAAGCCGAGATGATGGAGCTGAAAGCCAACTACGATACATTGGCCCGAGGAGTAGTGATCGAGTCTCGCCTTGATAAAAATCGGGGCGCTATCGCTTCAGTTTTAGTTCAACACGGAAGGTTAGGGGTAGGCAGTGTTATGGTTTCCGGTACTTCTATCGGGAAAGTCCGAGCTATGACGAGTTCAGATGGTGCTCGAATGACCGAAGCTTTACCTAGTGAGCCTGTTGAAATTCTTGGACTGCCCTCTGTTCCCGCTGTGGGGGATGAGTTCTTCGTCATGGCTGATGAAAAATCTGCAAAAGAGCTTGTGGATGCGCGAGTGTTAAAAACTAAACAACAAGCCCTTGATAATAAACCTAAATTAACACTTGAAGAAATGATGGCGGCTGGCACAGGTCCGGACAAAGAACTTAGAGTGATTTTGAAGGCTGATGTAGCTGGTTCAACGGAAGCTTTAAAAGAAGCGTTAAATAAATTCTCGTCTGACAAAGTGAAACTTAAAGTTCTGCATACTGGAACTGGAGGTATCACAGAGTCTGACGTCATGCTTGCAGCTGCCAGCCAAGCTGTGATTCTAGGTTTCAATATTCGCCCAGACGTCAAAGCGCAAAAAACAGCAGAGAACGAGCAAATTCAGATAAAAACTTACAGTATTATTTACGATCTTTTAGAAGATATTAAGCGATTGGCTGAAGGTCTTCTCTCTGCAGAAGTTAAAGAGAGAGTCATTGGAAGAGCAGAAGTTCGTAGCGTATTTAATATTCCGAAAATTGGAGCGATTGCTGGAAGTGCAGTTATTGATGGAAAAGTCACTCGTGGCTGTTATTTAAGACTTCTGAGAGATAATCGAGTGGTTTACGAAGGGAAGTTGTCCAGTCTCAAGCGCTTCAAAGAGGATGTTAAGGAAGTTGCGACCGGCTATGAATGTGGTATCGGACTTGAGAATTTTAACGACCTAAAATTAGGCGATCAATTCGAAGCTTTCCTCAAAGAAGAGGTTAAAGGTACTCTGTAATTCGTAAAAAGGTTGGGTGTTTGCAGAATGAGTACTCGTAGAACTAAGCAAATGGGGTCTCTCGTCCACGAGACGTTGGCCCAGTTATTATTGAAATCGGTATCGGATCCTCGTCTACAAGATGTCGTGGTCACAGAAGTTGAAATGTCTGGAGATCTCAAACAGGCCCGTGTGTATTTTACAAAAACTGATGTGGAAAAGGACTGGAGTGAAAAAGAAGTCCTGCAGGGTTTTAAAAAAGCGGCTCCTTATTTGAAAAGGATGTTGGGTCAGAAGTTAGAGCTAAGAAGTGTTCCTGAGTTACAATTTGAACGAGACACTCACAGTGAGGGGCTAAATCGGCTATTGCATTTGATTGAAACCGAAGCTGGAAGTGGAGTGGTTAGAAATAGCGAAGAGTGAAATATGGATGAATCTGTTCTTGTGATTGATAAAGCCGTGGGGCCTTCAAGTTTTGATGTGGTAAGAGAAGTTCGTCATTGGACTCGAATTAAAAAAGTGGGACATGCGGGAAGTTTAGACCCCTTTGCTACTGGAGTTTTAGTTGTTCTGACGGGGAAAGCCACCAAACTTTCGAACGCGTTGATCAATGCAGATAAACGGTATCAAGCAACTCTCAAGTTAGGTGAAGCTACCGACTCGATGGATTGCACGGGTAGTAAAGTTGAGACCCAAGAGGTGCCTCAGTTGACTGCAGACCGAGTGGCTGAAACTTTAGCTTCTTTCCAGGGAGAATGGCATCAGGTTCCCCCTATGCATAGCGCTAAAAAGGTCAAAGGGGTGAGGCTTTACGAGTTAGCCAGAAAAAATATCTCAATCGAGAGAAAACCTATTGCAGTCATGTTGTATGAAGTGAAACTGCTTAGTTTTTTAAATGGACTCGTCAAGTTTGAAGTCCATTGTTCCAAAGGAACTTACATTCGAAGCTTAGGGGACGAAATAGCTAGAAGACTAGGAACCGTAGGGCACTTGACCGAGCTAAGAAGGCTCAGTTGTGGTAGTTTTTCCATCGATCAAAGTCTAACTTTGGACCAGTTAAAACAGGGCGGAAGCTCTTGGCAATCCGAGGCTTATCGTAACTATGTGAAACTATTGAGTGCAGAAGGGGTGGTTCGTCACCACAATGCTAGTAAAATTAGCCATTTGCCAACTGAACCTAACAGTGATATGAGCTTCCTAAACTAAAAGGATAACAGAGGTATAAAAGTTGAGTCTCATTAAGGAAAAAAAGACAGAATTAATTAAAAACCACAAACTTCATGATAGAGATACAGGATCTCCTGAAGTACAAGTTGCATTATTAACAGAGCGAATCAATAGCTTAACGCCTCACTTCAAATCTCACAAAAAAGACCACCATTCTCGACGTGGTTTGTTGCATTTAGTGAGTTCAAGACGGCGCCTATTGGACTACTTGAAAAAAGTAGATTCAGCTCGCTATCAAAAAATCATTGATAGATTAAATCTCAGAAAATAGTTCCCTCATACAGGTCTATTTTAAAAATAAAGGGAGACAACTATGGATGTCGTTGAAGTCAGTGCCAACTACGGGGGGCGTGTATTAACCCTTCAGACCGGGAAATTAGCTAAACAAGCAGACGCATCGGTTCTTGCGACTTATGGCGAAACGATGGTGTTAGTGACGGTGGTTTCAAGTCATAAACTTGGAGCTGAACAAGATTTCTTTCCTCTCACAGTAGATTTTCAAGAGAAGTATTATTCCGCTGGAAGATTACCAGGCGGCTTCTTTAAACGGGAATCAAAACCCTCTGATAGAGCTACTTTGTCGGCTCGCTTGATTGACAGACCGTGCAGACCTCTATTTCCAGAAGACTATCTTTACGAAACGAATATAGTCGCTACGGTGTTATCGGTGGATGGGGTCAATGAACCTGACTATGTGGCCTCTATTGCTGCAAGCGCAGCTATCCACATTTCCGATATTCCATGGAATGGTCCGGTAGGAACCCTAAGAGTTGGATACTTGAATGACCAACTCGTGGCCAATCCGCCTCCAGGTGAAATGGCTAACAGTAAGATCGACTTATTGGTTTCAGGAGTAAAAACAGGCGTAGTCATGGTGGAAGGTAGCGCCAAAGAGGTCTCTGAAAAAGAGATGATGGACGCCATTGATTTTGCACACCGTGAAATGAAAGTTGTTTTTGATTTGCAAGATGAGTTAAGAGCAAAAGCCGGTAAAGAAAAAAGACAGTACGAAAAGCCCTTAAGGGACGAAGCTTTAAAAGCAGAAATCCGAAAGTTTAGCTGGGGCGATTTCGAAAAAGCATTTTCAATCAAAGAAAAGCTCAATCGCTATGATGCTCTTTCTGGAGTCGCAGAAAAAGTAGTGGGTAAATTCTCAGTTGCCGAGCCCAAAACCGACGCAGATAAAAAACGTAATAAGTTGGTAGGTTTGTATCTTGAGGAAGTGAAAGCGGCTTACGCCCGTGAAAAAACAGTTAACTCTAAAACACGTATCGATGGTCGTCCGTTTAATGAAATCCGACCCATCGCTTGTGAAGTGGGCCTATTACCCAGAGTGCATGGATCTTCTTTGTTTACACGAGGGGAAACCCAAGTTTTGGCAACTGTGACTTTAGGTACTGCCGATGACGAGCAAAAAATAGATTCTATTAATGGGGTTTATAACAAGAGTTTTCTGCTTCACTACAATTTCCCCCCATTTTCTGTTGGGGAAGCTCGACCCCTTCGTCCGCCTGGAAGAAGAGAAATTGGACATGGATTTTTAGCAGAACGAGCCCTTTCTTTCGTGATCCCTCCTAAAGAGAAGTTCCCTTATACCATCCGGATCGTATCCGAAACTTTGGAATCCAATGGTAGTTCCTCAATGGCAACGGTTTGCTCGGGTTCACTAGCATTAATGGATGCAGGGGTTCCGGTTCCAAAGCCAGTTGCGGGTGTGGCTATGGGATTGATTAAAGAAGGGGAAAAAATTGCAGTTTTGTCTGACATTCTAGGCGATGAAGACCACCTAGGAGATATGGATTTCAAAGTCTGCGGTACTGCGGACGGAGTTACTGCTTTCCAAATGGATCTCAAAATTGGCGGTGTCAGTCGGGAGATCATGGAAGCTGCTTTAGAACAGGCTCGCGATGGGCGACTTCACATTTTAGGTAAAATGGCAGAAGCTTTAAGCGAAGCTCGTGGCAACTTCTCAAAATATGCCCCTAGAATCTTCACCATGAAAGTGAAGCAGGATAAGGTTCGAGAGGTTATCGGTTCTGGCGGTAAGGTCATCCGGGGAATTATTGAGAAAACAGGTGTTAAGATCGATATCGAAGACGATGGAACCATTCATATTGCATCTGCAGATGAAGGCAGTGCCCAGAAAGCTATCGATATCATCAATCAGATTGTTGAAGAACCAGAAGCAGGAAAAATCTACGAAGGTAAGATTACCCGCATTGCCGACTTCGGTGCTTTTGTCGAAATTATTCCAGGAACTGAAGGACTGTGCCATATCTCTGAATTAGAGCACTACCGTGTTCGTCAGGTAGAAGACGTGGTTAAGTTGGGAGACACCATTCAGGTGAAATGCCTCGAAGTGGACCCTTCGGGGAAAATCAGACTTTCTCGAAAAGTACTTCTCAGCAAGGATGCAAGTCAGCCTCCTGGCCCCAAACCGGAGCCTAGAGAAGGGCGCGAGGATGCAGGTAATGATGAAAACAGAGGCAATCGTATAGAATCGCGTTCCGAACGCAGTGATAGAGGGCGTGATCGAGAGCCCAGGGGTGATAGAGAGCACTACCGTGGGGGCGATAGAGGCGATCGTGACCGAGGTCCCCGTAGAGACAGAGGGGATCGAGATCGAGGAGGACGAGATTTCCGAGATAGAGGCCCGGACAGAGGTCCAGATAGGGATAGACCACGACCCGACAGAGATCGCGATCGGGGAGGGCGATTCGAAGGCCGACGGCCCGAACGAGATGACCGAGGTTTTGCGGGTCGCGAGGACAGACCTGGTAGAGATAGAGAATCAAGAAATCAGCGACGGGAGCCTGATGATAGGGGCTTTAGTCATGATTTCTCGGATGATTTCGATCCTAGATACGATAGGGATGACGACGATTAGTCAGTCCTAATCAATAAATAAAGTAAAAAAACACGCTAGGGGCTAACTCATGCCGTCTCAGTATGAAAAGGTTCTGCTTGAAAACGGCGCCACTCTAGTTTTAGAGAAGAACGACCACATGAGGTCGGTTTCTATGGGAGTATGGGTAAAGATCGGCAGTGGATCGGAACCCAAAAATCTCAATGGGGTGAGCCATTTTCTTGAGCATATGGTGTTCAAGGGCACTTCGAAACGAACCGGCTTAGAGATAGCTACCGTTTTAGAATGCCTGGGTGGAGAGCTTAATGCCTTCACTGATCGTGAAGTCACTTGTTACCATGCCACGGTTCTAAGCGAACATGCTCCGATTGCTATCGAAGTCCTGAGTGATTTGACACTAAGCCCGCAATTTCCAAAAAACGAAATTGATCTTGAGAAGAAAGTGCTTCTTCAGGAATTGTCGATGATTGAGGAATCGCCCGACGACAAAATCTACGATCTGTTTTTTAGGAGTGTTTGGAAAGATCAGCCTCTGGGCCAGCCTGTGATTGGGTCGAAAGCCACGATCGATTCGTTCAATCGAAGTACAGCGCTTAAGTTCTTTGATCAATATTATCATCCTAAAAATATGGTGATTAGTGTTGCGGGTAATATCAATATCCCGGAAATGATCGAGCAATGTGAAACGTTATTTAGAGCCTCTGATAGAGCTTTTCATAAAAAGGAGCTCAAAAGATCGGTGACCTATCATGGAGTTCATAAGAAAGCGGTGGTTCCGACTGACCAGCTTCATTTGATGGTGGGATTTGATGGGGTAACGCTTCATGATTCTGCTAGATTTGATGCTTTGGTATTGAATTTCTATTTAGGTGGAGGAATGAGCAGCCGATTGTTTCAAGAGATTCGTGAAAAAGCCGGTTTAGCTTACACGGTGGAGTGTGATTTCATTCCTTTCTCAGAGGCCGGCTTATTTTCTTTCTATTTAGCTTTGGCGCCCAAGACCTTGGGCAAGTGTCTTTCGATTTTGTCTCGTGAAGTTCAGCGCGTTGCCTCGGAACCTATTTCGGTTTCTGCGCTAGAACGAATCAAAAGTCAGATCAAAGGCTCCATTATTCTGGCTTCCGAATCGGTCGAAGCTCGGCAGGAAAGCTTAGGGCGCAATGAAATTTATTTTGGGCGTCACATCTCAACGGAAGAAATAGTTGCTGAAATCGAAAAAGTAAGCATAGATCGAGTGCAAAACATGGCTAAACAATTCTTTAAAGAAGAAAAAGAATCGGTTATCACTCTCTCTCGAGTCAAACCGAAACAAAGAAAGGTATCGTTATTTTTATGATTCCAGTCAAAATTAAAAAACTAAATCCAAAAGCTGTGATTCCTTCTTACATGACCACGGGTGCTGCGGGTTGCGATGTGAATGCCTGTTTAGAAAGTTCTTTAATTCTTGAGCCCGGTGAGAGATTCGCTGTCCCCACCGGTTTAAGTGTAGAGATTCCCGAGGGCTATGAAGTTCAGGTGAGACCTCGAAGTGGGTTAGCCTTTAAAAAAGGACTCACAGTCGTTAATGCCCCTGGCACCATCGATAGCGACTACCGTGGCGAAGTGAAGATTCTCGTCATAAATCTTGGAAAAGAGGCAGTTGAAATTGCTCCGCAGGACAGAATCGCACAATGGGTTATTCAGAAAGTGGACCAGATGGAATGGGTGGAAGTGGACGGATTGGCTGAAACTGCAAGAGGAGCAGGCGGTTTTGGCAGCACTGGAGTTGCTAACACTAACGCGTAAAAAAAATGTTATTGATTCTAAGTTGCGGAAAATCTTTTCGATAATGTTTTAAAATTCTTTCTTTGAGCAGAAGTAATTGCTGCATCCAAAGCGGGCTAGTGACTTTAACGGTCAAAGTTCCGGAGCGAATTTTGACGGCCTGGGATTGAGTTGCGACTGCCTCTCCTACATATTTTTCCCAAGCGATGAGCGCTCGGGTTTCATCAATCTTCTTAAGAGTGTCTGGACTTTGTTTAAAGTAAGTGGGCAGTATGCCGGAGATAGATTGGGGGGCGGCTTCTCCCTTTAATCTTCTTTTGCTCTTACTTTGGCGTTTGTCTTTCAAACGATCTCTAAAAAGCTCTTTCAGGTCCTTATCAACTTCAGAATCCATAGAGGGACTCTAAATGAGCTATTTTGATATGTCACAACACTCTGCGAGAAAACGTTATTGGTTTTAGGTAAAGGAAACAATCTTCCTTTTCCCTCCCAAATAAGTGGCGCTCGACTTAGGTCGGGCGCCATTTCCCTTTAAACATTTCTATGGTACCTTTCTGCCTTAAACATTTGGAGGTTCCATGGATAGAAACCTAGCTTTAGAATTTGTCAGAGTGACTGAGGCGGCGGCCTTAAGTGTAGGCCGTTGGATTGGACGTGGGGATGAAAAAGCGGCTGATCACGCAGCGGTAGAATCCATGAGAAAAGCTTTTGATTCTATTAGGTTTTGCGGAACGATAAAGATTGGTGAAGGGGAGCGGGATGAGGCTCCTATGTTGTATATCGGAGAAAATGTAGGGGGCGGAGAAGGGCCTAACATCGATATCGCTTGCGACCCCCTTGAAGGAACCACGATTACGGCTTTGGGGCGCAGTGAGGCTTTATCTGTGATTGCAGCGGCTGAAGAGGGTAATTTTTTACACGCTCCTGATACCTACATGGACAAAATAGCGGTAGGGCGAGCTGCCAAAGGGGCTGTTGATATTAGAAAAAGCCCAACATGGAACGTAAAAGAAATTTCAAAGGCTACAGGCAAGAGTGTTCAAGATTTAATGATTATTATTTTAGACAGGCCCCGACACGCTGATCTCATCGCAGAGGTGAGGGAGGCCGGGTGCCGTATCCGTTTGATAGGCGATGGAGATGTGTCTGCAGCGATAGCAGCGGCTCAGGAAGAAACAGGGATTGATGCTCTCATGGGAATTGGAGGCGCTCCGGAAGGTGTGATAGCCGCTGCGGCGCTTAAGTGCCTAGGCGGAGATATGCAGGGTGTTTTAAAATTTAGAAATGACTCTGAGCGATCTCGAGCCAAAGCGATGGGCATTACCGATGAGAATAAAGTGTACGGCATCGAAGAATTAGCTAAAGGCAATGTGATGTTTATCGCGACCGGTATTACCAACGGAAGTTATCTAAATGGCGTCCGTTATTTTGGAGGAGGAGCTCACACGCATTCCATCGTGATGAGGTCTGAGACCATGACCATTCGGGAAATTAAAACCAAGCATTTATTTGATCATAAACCTCGTTACGGGTGGTGAAATTATGGCTGAAGTTGTTAGAGATAAGAGGATGAGCGTTTCTCAGCGAGCGCTCTTTTCTGCTATTACTGAATTCGAAAAATACCCTGAGTTTTTAAACGAAGTGACCGGGGCTAAAATTATCAAACGCCCTAGCCCAGACAAAGTCCATGTGCAATTTGAAATCGAGGTCGTCAAAAAGTTCGTTTATACTTTGGAATTTCAATTGAAGGGTTCTGAAGAAGTGAAATGGAAACTTGTCGACAGCGATTTTTTTAAAAAGAATGAGGGCAGGTGGGTCTTAAAAGAAAAAGGGAATAATGAGACTGAGGTTCATTACGAGCTCGATGTAGCCGTCGTTTTTATGGTCCCCTCGTGGATAGCAAAAAAACTAACCGAAGTGAATCTGCCTAAAATGTTTGAGAGTTTTGAAGTGCGAGCTAAGGAGTTGGCTAAGTAAAAAGAAAGGCTAAGAAATGGCACCCGAAAATGAAAATGAAGATAGCTCAGAGTTAAAAGGTAACGAAAAAAGTGGTGAAAAACCCTGGTGGAGTGAAGTCATGAAAGAAATGACGCTCACTGGGCTTGCTACCATCTTTATGACAGAGGATTCTGTTCGTTCTTATTTAAAAGATAAAAAATTACCTAAAGAGTTGGTTGGGCTGGTACTTGAAAGTATAGGAAAAAAGAAGGACGATTTTTACGGGTTATTGGCCAAAGAGTTTGGCAGAGTTTTAGCCAAAATTGATATTTCTCAAGAAATTACAAAATTTATGGAAAAACACAAAATCAATGTTCAAATTTCCTTTGAACGAAAGGATGCCGAATGAAAAAGGAAGTGATTTCAACTCTCGATGCCCCTCAGGCGATTGGCCCTTATTCTCAAGGGGTAAAAGCTAACGGATTTCTATTTGTTTCAGGGCAAATCCCTTTAGATCCTAAGACAGGTGTTGTGGTGGGAAAAACTATTGAGGAGCAAACGGAACAGGTGATGAAAAATCTTCAGGCCATTTTAGCTTCTCAAAACCTTGGATTTGAGCATGTAGTCAAGACGACTGTGTTTATTACTGAAATGGCAGAGTTTCCTCGTTTTAACGAAGTGTATGCAAAGTTCATGAAAAGCCCCTATCCGGCAAGAGCTACTGTGGAAGTCGGAAAACTTCCGAAAGACGTTCGGGTTGAAATCGAGGCCATCGCGGTTTTGGCTTGATGATCAAAAAGTTAATACTCTTTGGGCTGTTTCTTATTTTTCTTCCACCAGGTTCCTTTGGGGAAAACTCCTCTAAGTGGGTGAATGGAACTGCGGCCATCATCAATAAAAAAGTGATCAGCATTCAGGACGCTTTTGTTTATCGAGCATTGCAGCGGGCTAAAACAGGGATGCAGCCCGTGCTTCTCGAAGAAGAGGGCGACGACCTAAGGAAAACGGTACAGAAAATCGTTTTTGAAGAGATGGTGATAGCCGAAATGAAGAACTTGGGAAAAGAGTTCAATGTTCAATCCGAAGTTGCTAAGTGGATTAGCGGTCAGAGAGGGGGGGCTCTCGAAGCAGTTAAAAAGAAATATGGCCTGACCGAACAGGATATTTCAAGGAAAATGGCTAATACGTTGGCTGCCGACAGGTTTGTGCAATTAAAAATAGAGACAGTGACCCCGGTGATCACCGAGGAAGAGTCTCAAAAGTATTTTAAGAGAAATGAAGCTCAATTTCGGGGAAAAAGCTTTGAAAGCATTAAGCCTAATATTATCGTCTTGTTAAAAAAACAGGCGGTTCAGAAAAATCTTGAAGAATGGATCAAATCTTTAAAAGACAAATACGAAGTCTCGATGTTGCTGGACAACGGGTAGAGATTGAAATTCGGCAGCTTGATTCGCCCGACATTGAAAAAATAAGGCAAATCGCTGAGAAGT
Organism: Deltaproteobacteria bacterium; assembly: GCA_900299195.1. Lineage (GTDB taxonomy): Bacteria > Bdellovibrionota > FAC87 > UBA2466 > UBA2466 > UBA2466. Next base: position 15,759 of record OMIX01000067.1, on the reverse strand, counting down.
CTTTTCCTAAGGTCTGGAAAGACAGCGAATACGAATATTTTATAAAGCATCTCTCGGGGCTTTGTCTGGGCGTCGTTTCTCAAAAACAAATGGTAGGTTTTCTTCTCACTCTTCTTGTTCAAGGAGAAATGGATGTTATTTCCATTGCGGTCAGCCCTGAATATCGAAGAAAAAATATAGCAAAAACACTCCTAGAGACTGCTTGGGAGCTGCCCCAAGTGAAACAGGCTTTTCTTGAAGTGGACACTGAAAACAGTCCCGCCATTCAATTTTATGAGTCTTTTGGGTTTAAGGCCTACGGGGTTAGGAAGAAATACTACGAGGGAAAGCGGGATGCCCTTGTCATGAAACGGACCAAATAATCAACTTTTGATAATCCAGCCTCTAATTCTGGGGTCGGTGCCTTTGTTTCTTCGATAAGAGGGCAATTCCGGTTGGGAACAAAAAGTACAGCGTAAGTGTTCAGTGTGAATGTGGGCTGGCTTAATAAATGGGAGCTGTTGCTCTATGACAAAACCACTCATATTAAAAAAGAGTCGATCGCCTCGGCTTTCGAGATAAGGGTCGATGGCGTGACCTGCCTGAGTAAAAGTTTCAATAAGATCGGTTTTAACCTCAAAACAGCAAGGTTGGAGACAGGGGCCTAAGATCACATGAATCTGATTGTGATAATCAGACCAGAGATCTTCGATGGGGCTTGTAATGGATTGTAGAGCTCCTCTCCAGCCACAGTGGATGGCAGCGATAGGGCCCTTAGGGTCTTCAGTAAAAAATAGAAGTGGTAAACAGTCTGCAGTAAAAACAGAAAGTTTCAACTGAGATACTGAGGTAATGGCTCCATCAGCTTGAGGCGGGTTTTGATAGAGTGCCGGAAGTAGAGATTCGGTCACTTGAATAAGAGCATTCCCGTGGACCTGTTTATATAAAGGGCGAGTGAGTCCCTTAGGTTCGACCTCAAAATCATAGCTGATGTGATTTAGGGCTGGCATGGATCCTCTTGTTTGAGCAGGTGAAGAAAAGCTGCAAAATCCTCCGGCAATGGGGCGGTTAAACTAAGAACCTTGTGAGTGTGAGGGTGTTCAAACTCGACCGAATAAGCATGGAGTAACGTATGGTCCATTTGGGAAATCTGTTCACCCACTTTACTGGAAATCAAGCTAGCTTTCATTTTGGGTTTACCATAAGTGGGATCCCCTACAATCGGAAACTGGGCCTCTGACAAATGGACCCTGAGTTGGTGGGTTCTTCCTGTAGTGGGATAGAGTTCCACATAAGTAAAATGCTGAAACCTTTCCAATGCTTTCCATGGGGTTGAGGCGGGTCGAGCGTTTTGACTTCGAGAACTCATCTTTTTTCGGTCTCGACGGTCTCGACCAATAGGAGAATTGAATGTTCCGGATAAATGCATTTTCCCATAAGTGATGGCCCGATAAGTTTTCTTGATCGACCGATTTTTGAACATATTTGAAAGTAACACTTGAGTTTCTTCCGTTTTCGCAACTAAGAGAACTCCTGTAGTCCCTTCATCTAATCGATGAACGATACCTGGTCGTTCCGAGGAAAGGGTATTAAATGGGGTGTGGTTTAGGTAGTGAAGCAAATGGTGGACTAGGGTGTCGTCTTTTCTCCCTGCGCCTGGATGAACAATGACCCCAGCCGATTTATTAAGAGCTAGTAGATATTCATCTTCGAACACAATATTTAATGTGCCCGGGGTAGGAGTAAGATGAGCGAGAGAGGTCTCCTCCTTCCATTCAAAACTGACGACATCATTGGCTTTTAAACGATGGCTCGGCTTAAGACAAATCTCTCCATTGATTTTCACCCTTGAGCTTTTGATTTGCTCTTGGACAAAAGAGCGACTTTTGCCAGTTTTTTCCGAAAGAAAAGAGTCTATTCGGATCTCTAAAATGACAAGAAACTCATTCACATTCAAGGGGAAGTGGGTCCTGAGGTTTGTTCTAATTGCATGAGGTATTGAGATACAGCAGTTTTAGGATCAAGTCGATAAAGTTGAGCTAGGTTTTTTAAAAAGCCTTGGATATAGACTTTGGCGGGTAGATTAGCTTTGTCTCGTTCTTCAAGTGCTTTAAGGTATTTGACAGGTATCTTGGTAATTCGAGACACGTCTGTCAAAGTGAGTCCTTTAGATTCCCTGATCTGACTTAAGTTAAATTCACCTGTGTTTAAATGATTCAAGGGGGCATCCGATCCTGTGTCTTTATCAAAAGAATGACTCTCGGATAAATTTGAATTGGCGACGACGGGAGCCGATTCAAATACGGGTGTCTGCTGAGCTTTTTTATTAGTTTCTTGAGAAATTTGGCTTTCTGGGTTCGGTCTTGCGACTTCCAGATTTACAATTTCCGCGGAGTTTAATCTCTTGTCGTAATCACGACGTTTGTCTGGATTGGTCAAGGTCATGTAGGCGGTTTCCAATTGAGACAAAATATCCGTAGTATCTTCGGCAGCCATCAAAGAATAGGTAGCAATAGAGTCTTTAGAAAAAGCATTTTTTGCGGAAAGGTAAGCCGAAGTAATTTCCGATACGCTGGCTTTGGGGGAAACTCGTAGCAGTTGATAATAAGATTCTTCAGAGTTGGTTTTCGACATAACGATTATTTACTCGGTGATGTTTTTAGTAAGTTCCTTAAAACGTCCTCTAAATGAGTAACCGCTGTGCTGTTGGGGGAATCGATGAGAAAAGGAACTCGCTTTCTTATCGATTGCCAGACCGAATTATCATAGGGAATAAAACCGGTATAATCAACGTGGATTCCAAAATATCTTTCACAGACGATTTGAACCGACTTTCCAATATCCCCTTCGGTTTTAGCCCGAACTTGATTGACGATCAAACTGAACATAAAGGATTGCATTTTGTTTTTTAGGTCTTCCCCTTCAGCCGGAGAAAGCCGAGCTACTTCATTCAAAAGATCTTTAGGAGAAGAGATCCCTTTGTGATTTTTTTCGTCCATCGCTTGTTCGATCAGTTGCCTGACGTAAGGAGTGGGGGTGGAGGCTCGAAGCATTCGGTAAAAGGCAGCTTTAATAAAACGGTAGGCATTTTCTATGCTGGTGGGCTCTGGAGTTACGACAATAATTTTCTTATCTGCTAGAAGGAAAAAATCCAAGGTGTTGTGGGTAGTCCCTGCGCCGAGATCGAGGAGAATATAGTCTGCTTCAATTTCTTTGAATTTTCGAGCCAAGCGGGCTTTTTGAACGTGGGGCATGTTAGCAATCCCCGTAGGATCATGGGCTCCAGAAATGAGAGAAAGATTTCTGAAGTGGGTGGCTTGCAAAAGTTCGTTGGGATTTTCGATTCGATTGTAGAGAAGGTCGCTAAGCGTATGAGCGGGATTATTCACTCCTAAACTGGTGTGAAGATTAGCGCCACCCAAATCCATGTCGATTACAACCACTTTTTTGTTGAGCCAGCTTAAAAAAACCGCGATGTTTGAAGTGAGCAAGGTTTTTCCAATGCCGCCCTTTCCTCCGCCGATGGCCCAAATGGTCTTAGTGGGCTGTTGAACTACCGAAAGATTACGATTGGCGATATTCACTGAAGAAGAGCTGTTATTGGTAACAGGTGACCCAAACAGATTTCTTTTAAAAAGTCCCAAGGGAACCCCAATTTAGCAATGATGCAACGAGTGAATGAAAGGAAAGAAAAACAGAATTGTGATGTCTTAATTATGAGGGAAAGAGAAGAATAACTCAAACGCTCCGTGACAGGAATTAGACTGTCTGTGTTACAGCTAACTCAGCAATTTTTGCTAACTCAGGCTCACCATGTTAGAGATGGATTGCTTTTAAACCGTTTAGTACACTGGGTTACGATGCGAATTGAAACAGTGAGTTTAATTATAGCGGCCTTTGTCTCTGTCTCTCTGGGGAGTGCCGCTCTCTTGCGCAATTTTAGAAGTCGTTTGAATTTGGCTTTTACGGGCCTGATGGCTGCGCTGGCCCTGCATGACTCCATAGGAAGTTTGCAGGGATTTTCGGCTTATGAAGCTCTATTTAGTCCGGCTTGGCATAGTTTTGCGACTCTTCTGGTGGGATTACCTCTTCTTTGGTTCGCAAGAGAGCTTCTAGGGGTTAAGACCCTTGCTTTAGGCAAGTGGATCGCCTTTTACTTCCCCTTTTTAGCGGTGGTTTTATTGTTCATGTCATTTCCCACTTATCGAGAATATGAAACCTCTTTTAATTTTTTGGCTCACTTTGCCCTCTTAATTCCCTTTGTGGTTTTTCTTCTTGGGCTAGACAAAGCCAGTCGAGAAGTGACTCTTCCTCGAGAAAAACTGAGAATGCATTTTGCGGCCTTGGGAGGAGTGACCGCTTTATCGTTATTTGTGACAAACGCCATTCACTACTCAGGCTTTGAAATGGTCCCTCCCTTAGGAACCTTAGCCAGAGTATTGTATAGCATTTTCATTTTTCACACCTTCATTCAAAAAGAGGTGATGACTTCGGAAGAGGTTTTGACCAAATTGACTCTTCTAGGTGGAATCGCCTTGGTATTAACTCTGATCTATTCCACGTTGGTCAGTTGGGTAGGAAACCAATCGGGACTTTTCTACTTTAATACTTTTATTGCTTCGTTTGTGATTATGATTCTCTTTGAACCTCTTAAAAGAGTCATTACTCGAGGGACGAGAAAACTTTTTCTTCGACGTCATTTGTTGCTCGAAGAAGAGCTCAATGAACTTCTTGAAAATTTGGTGGGCACATTCGAACCTATTCAAATAGCAGAACAGATTCAAAGTATTTTAAAAAGATGTTTAGGGGTGGAGTCGGCCAGTTTGTTTTTGCTCGAAAAAGATGGCCTAAGTTATCGAAAAATTGTAGGAGTCAATCAAGGAGACTTTCAGGAATTATCCTCCTCCAATGCTTTGATTGAGTATATGGCGCTTAGAAGAGGCCGCCCCTTCATCCTAGAGAACATTGAGACCGATCGCGATTTTTTTAGGGCGGCAGCGGCCCAGAAATTTTGTGAGACCTGTCTTGAAACCATGCGAACATTGGGGGCAGATTTTATCATCCCTATTGTTTATGATTCCAAGCCCATTGCGTTTTGTGCTGTGAGGGCCGGGGAGCGAATTATTCTTTCGAATGAAGAGATGCGCGTTTTTATTCCAGTGGCAAGGCAATTAGGGTTCATGCTTCAAAATGCGCAGACTTTTGATCATTTAAAAGATCGCGACAAATTGGCCGCACTTGGTGAGATGGCAGCGGGGCTTGCCCATGAGATTAAAAATCCCTTGGGAGCCATTAAGGGGGCCGCGGAATTGTTGAAGGAACAAGAGCCGCATTCTTCCAATGAGTTTTTGCAAATCATTGTGGATGAGACTCAACGGCTTTCGAATGTGGTGACTGAGTTTTTAGATTATGCCAAACCCAGAAAGTTTCATTCGTATGGAAGTTGCGATCCTATTCAGGTGATCGACCACACAGCTCAAATGGCTTTAAAGGGTTCAAAAGTGGCGTTTGAAATCGAAACGGAGGAGAAAAACCCTCACATCGAAGCTGATCCTGAAGTGTTGAAACAGATTTTGCTCAATCTTTTTCTTAACTCGGTGCAAGCCATGGAAACGACCGAAAGACCGATGCTGAAAGTGCGATTAAAGCGCATGAAAAATAAAAGAGCTTTTCTGTTGGATTCGATGCCGTTGTTTAAAGTCTTAGAGGGCTGGAAGACCGAAAATATAAGTTCTCCCTTGGAGCATATTGAGATTGAGGTTAAAGACAATGGGCCTGGCATTGATTCTGAAACCCAAAAGCGATTATTTGTTCCGTTTTTTACGACTAAAAACAAAGGAACCGGACTTGGGCTTGCGATTTGTCGACGATTAGTGGAATCTATGGGTGGGACTATCAATGTTCGCTCTAAAGTAGGGGTGGGAACTACTTTTGTTTTGCATCTTCCCATTAAACGGCCCCAAACCACAAAACCTGTGGAAGAGGATGGGTTACCGGAGAGGTCTTTATGAGTAGCGAAGTATTAGTTTTAGATGATGAACTCAATATTCGTAAGATTTTAGCTGCGATGTTAAAAGCTGAAGGGTATTTGGTTCATGCGGTGGCTTCTATAGCTGAAGCCAAAGATAAAATTCGTCATCAAAAGATACAGGCTGTTCTTTCCGATCTCCGGTTGGTACGGGAAGATGGGGTTCAATTATTGAAATGGGTGAAAGAAGAATACCCTTCAATCCCAGTTATTATTTTGACCGCCCATGGAACGATCGATTCTGCCGTCGATGCCATGAAACAGGGAGCCTTTGATTATCTCAGTAAACCGTTTGACCGTAATGAACTTGTGAGGGTGATAAAAAAAGCGGTTTTGTCTCACCGGTTTCAAAATGAGGAATTAAAAAACTGGAAAGCTTCAGAGAGCGAACACCCTATGATTGGTGAGACTCCAAAGATGTTAAAGCTTTACGGGATGCTTGATAAAGTGGCTGCGAGTGACTCGACTGTGCTTATATTAGGAGAGAGTGGCACGGGAAAAGAATTGATCGCAGCTGCCATTCATGAACGAAGTTCACGGGCTAAGGGGCCGTTTATAAAAATTAACTGCGCCGCGATTCCAGAAAATCTGATGGAGAGTGAACTGTTTGGACACGAGAGAGGGGCGTTTACCGGAGCTATGAGTGCAAAACCGGGAAGGTTCGAATTAGCAGACAAAGGAACTTTGTTTCTGGATGAAATTGGGGAGATGAGCGTTGAGATGCAGGTGAAGCTACTCAGAGTATTACAGGAAAAATCTTTTGAGAGGGTGGGAGGGTTAAGAACTCTCCAGGTGGATGTGAGACTGATTGCTGCTACTAACCGGGATTTGGAAAAAGAGGTTCGAGAGGGACGATTTCGAAACGATCTATTTTATCGACTGAATGTAGTTCCGTTAGAACTTCCGCCCCTTCGTGAGCGTCCTGAGGACATTCCTAAGCTTGTCGCTTTTTTTCTTCAGAAGATGAGTGACCGGATGAAAAAAACACCTCCAGTCATGCAACCTGAAACATTAGAGCTTTTGATACAGTACCCCTGGCCCGGCAATATCAGACAACTTGAGAACGTCATTGAGAGGGTGATGGTTTTAAACGAGGGGGGACCTGTCATTCCGGAACACTTGCCAGAGGAAATTTTAGAGTTCGAAGAACAAAAGTTTGTCGAGCGGCAAGCGGCCTCTGGAGGCTCTTTGAAAGAATTGGTCAAAGATGCCACTCGAAGAATTGAGAAAAAAGCGATTGAAGAGGCTCTGATAGAAACTCAAAACAATGTGACCCAAGCAGCAAGAAAGCTGAACATCAGCCGCAAGGGGTTACAGCTAAAGATGAAAGAGCTTGGGATTCGATAATCACCCTTCTTTGGAAATGGCCTAAAATCGGGGCCTTTGAAGCTTGCCATTCGCCTTAAAAATAAACTTGCCGCACAGTGACAATAAAGATATAACTATCGGAAATTTAACTGCATTTCCGAAAGGTGTTATGAACTTCTCTAAATTATTCAGTCACTTAGTCATCCTATCAAGTCTTATCGTTAGTAGCGCCCAAGCTTTCAATATTGAGCGAAGAGTGGGAATCAGCCGACAAGTGTTGGTTGAGCGTATGATGTCACGAAATCCCATTCCCCGGTATTTGTTGGATCAAGCTCAATGTATCGGTGTTATGAGAAACGTTAAAGCAGGGTTTATTTTTGGAGGAGAAGGCAGCACTGGATTAGTGAGTTGTCGATTGAATGGCGGATGGAGCGCTCCTTCTTTTATCAATTCTGGCGGTGTGAGTTTTGGACTCTTAATTGGCGGTCAGGTCGTAGACAATGTTCTATTATTCATGACACCATTTTCTCGTCAAATGTTGAACCGAGGGAGTTTAACTCTTGGAGGAGATTTGAGCATTGCAGTGGGACCCTTTGGAGAAGGTGTGGGAACTAACGTGGCTCCTATGTCTAATATTTGGGTCTATTCGGCAGGCACGGGTCTTTATGCCGGATTTTCTTTGAACGGTACTGTGATGACTCACGGTGAAGAGCGAAATGGTTTGGTTTATGGAAGATATTTAACTCCGGGCGAAATTCTTTCGACCCCAGGAGTTCTAGTCCCGCCCGTAATGAAGCCGTTTGTCGACGTACTTAATTTTTACGCTCCTACACCGGTTTATCAGTAAGTTTATAACGAATAAGAGCCGTCTTCTGAAAAGGAGACGGCCTTTTTTTTTGTAAATTGGGATTTTTGTAAGCTAAAATAAAAATGCTCGAGAATGAGTGGCGCGGATAGCGGTCAGTTTAGATCTGAAATTTGTTTTTTGTGACCTCCCCCATAAAAATAGTGCAATAAGTATTTACCAAAATTCAACGCGGGTTTTTCTATGGCTCGTGAAATGATAAAGCAAAAAACAAAAAGAGGAACTACCGCTAGTAATTTGGCGTAGACAAATTTCATCCCCTTTTCTGCTAAGAAAGTGTAGAAAAAATCGAAAAGCCAATTATGGAACAGATAAACAGAATAGGTGAGTTCAGAAACAAAAGTGACTAAAGGACTGAAGGCAAAGCTACTTCTAAATGTCCAAGCAATAACAAAAAGAACCAAACCGTAAAGAGCAAAGTGACTCGAAAGATAGGCGGGATGATACTTTGCAATGTTATAAAAATACTGCAAAAGAGACACCACTGTAATAGCCAAAACAGATTTTAGTTGAACTATTTTTAGTTCAAGAAGAAAAAACATAACTCCAATTAACAAAAAAGAACCATAGGTTGTAGCGTAAGATTGGAAAAGGTTGGAGTTTTTTGGAAATGGGCTTAGGACCTGCAGTAAAATCAAAGAAAAAAATAAAGCCGGAAAGAGATGCTTTATGTTCTGCTGAAAAAAACCGAATGCCCCAAGAATTCCCATGAACAGATAAAATAAAAGTTCGACTCTAAGAGTCCACTCAACGTTACCCAATGAGTAAGGGATTCCCCAAAAATCTCCCAAAAGTGAAAATCGCGATATAGAAAATGTTCCATGATTGAGCAGTGTCTCGATGCTTACAGCGGCTATAAAAAGAGGATAGATTCTGAAGAGCCTTTTTACAAAGAAAGCAGTAGTGGTTTCGGTCTGGATAGACCAACTGATGATGTATCCAGAAACCAAAAAAAAGACAACTACTCCAGAACCTCCCCCATAGAATAATGGGGTTAATAATTTTAATAGTTGCCGAGGCGTTTCATGAAGCCAAGGCTTTTCGGAAAGAGAAACTAACTCAGAAAAAAACTTGTGTCCTATTAGAACGCTTAGAAAAGCAAAGATTCGAAGGTAGTCGAGAAAAATAATTCTTTTCTGAGCTGAACGTTGAGATTTTTGCATTGATAATTTAGTTTACCATGTTCTCGTTATTCAACTAGGGAAATTAAGCCAGGCATGTCTCTTAAAAGGGCCTCAGCTATTTTATTATAATCAAGGCGCCAATTATTGTGGCGTAGCGAGTTATAAAAATGTTTTTGCAGTTTAGCCGAAATGAAATGTTTTGTGTAAGCCAAAAAACCGCACTGAGTTTCTCTCCTGTTTTTTGTTCCATCCCCACCTGTTTCCTGTAATATCACCCAATGAAATTTTCGTGGTTAGGTCATCAGGAAGAAATCACATTCTCTCAACGTCAAGTGCTTCTCGCTGGAATTCTTGGGTGGATGCTGGACGGTATGGATGCCATGTTGTTCTCTTTTGCATTGGTGAGTATCAGAGAAGAATTTCACCTTAGCAACACCCAAGCAGGGGCATTGGCCTCGATCACTCTTCTTACTTCCCTAGGGGGAGTGGTGTTTGGAGTCTTAGCTGATCGCATAGGCCGAGTTAAAGCTCTTTCGTATAGTATTCTTACTTACTCGATCTTTACGGCGGGACTTGCGAGGGCTCAAAGTTTATTTCAACTTTTTTTGTGGCGTGGCTTAGTTGGCTTTGGTCTTGGGGGAGAGTGGGCCGCCGGAGCTACTTTGGTGGCGGAGACTTGGCCCGCCCGCCATCGAGGTAAAGCGATTGGATTCATGCAGTCGGGATGGGCGCTGGGTTACCTCTTGGCTGCTGGGCTTTCTGCGGTAATTCTTCCTCGTTGGGGATGGCGGCCCCTTTTCATGATTGGGATTTTACCAGCGGCTTTGACTTTTTGGATTCGTCGCGCTCTCAGTCACTTAGAGCCGCCAAGAGCGCCCAAATCTTCTAAAGAGGGTTTCTTTGGAGTGACTTCATTATTTTCTCCAGAGTGGCGTGGAACTACATTTTTGGCGACATGCCTTGCCACTTTCGTTCTTTTTGCCTACTGGGGATTGTTCACTTGGATTCCAGCTTATCTTTCGATGCCCCTAGAGAAAGGCGGAGCAGGGCTGAGTATTTTAAAATCATCAGCCTACGTCATTCCGATGCAGTTGGGTTCTTTTTGTGGGTACTTCTTGTTTGGTATTTTAAGTGATCGATATGGTAGACGGCCTGTATTTTCTGTGTTTGTGGCAGTGGCTGCGGTCGTGGTCACACTCTATGGAAACCTTTCTCATTCACCCATGGCGCTTTTAGTGCTGGGGCCTTGGGTAGGTTTTTTTGGTCATGGATTTTTTAGCGTGTTTGGCGCTCTCTTGGCTGAACTTTTTCCCAGTTCTTTCCGAGCCACGGCGCAAGCCTTTTGTTATAACGGAGGAAGAGCACTGAGTTCGCTCGCCCCATTAACTATCGGTTGGGTTGCCGATCGACATGGTTTTGGGGGAGCTCTAGGTATCAGTGCCGGTTTCTTTTTGGTAAGCGCATTGATTATTTATGCATTGCCAGAAACCCGAGGGAAGGAATTAACAGTTTGACGCCGACACTTCATTTAACAAGTGAGCGAACTTTGCTAATCCGTTTTTCCGGGGGGATGAGCTTAAGCAATCAGCAAAGAGTCGAATCTCTCATGCGGATTCTACTCCGATGGGATTCTAATCTGATCCGAAATTTACACCCTGCCTATGCTAGTTTGCTTGTGGAATTTGATCCTTCCCAAATGAGCATGAAAAACTTTGTAGAAAAAATTCAAGACGTACTCAATGTGACACAGATGGAACCCCGCAGTTCGTTTAGAGAGTTAAATGTTCCGGTTTTTTACCATGGAGAGGATCTAGAGGCCTTGAGTATCGAGCTTTCCTTGAGCCCCACGCAGATTATTCAACTTCATTGCTCAACAAGCTACACAGTTTTTTTTCTCGGATTTCAACCAGGATTTCCGTATCTCGGTGAACTTCCCCTAGCCCTAAGAGTGCCTCGGTTAAGCACCCCTCGCACACAAGTTTCTGCAGGTAGTGTAGCCATTGCTGGAATGCAGACTGGAATCTATCCCAGGGATTCCGCAGGCGGTTGGCGTATTTTAGGAAAGACCCCCATCGCCCTGTTTACACCTAATGAAAATCCTCCGACAACATTCCAAATGGGAGATCGAGTTAAGTTTTTCCCGATCGATGAAGTTGAGTTTAATTCTTTTCAGGGGGGAAAATGATCGAAGTGTTATCTCCTGGGGCGTGGACCACCATTCAAGATCAAGGGCGATACCGTCTGAGTCACTTAGGCATTTCGGCTGGGGGAGCGGCCGATCCCATTTCTTTACGACTAGCAAATCTTCTGGTGGAAAACCCTCCTCATGCAGCGGCCATTGAGATGACAGCGATAGGCGGAAAGTTTCGATTTCAAAAAGCTGTTACCTTTGCTCTTATGGGAGGTGATTTTGCTCCTACTCTCAATGGACAAAGAATAGCTATTGGCCAATCCTTCCTTGCAGAAAGTGGAAGTGTTTTGGAATTATCACAAGCGCGTAAAGGAATTAGGGCCTACCTTGCTGTAGCGGGCGGAATCATTACCCCAATGATTTTAGGAAGCCGGAGTTCTTTAGGATTGGAAAAGTTGCAAGCTGGGGATCTTATTCCTGTGGGTGAAAGTAAAACAAAATCATTTTGGAGAACTTCATTTGAACTGTGTTTGGCTCCCTCTCAAATATTGCGATTTACTGAAGGAGCTGATTGGGAGTTGTTTTCAGCTGATGCGCATCAGCGATTGACTAGTGAAACTTTCATTGTTTCCCCTCAATCCAATCGTCAGGGAATTCGCTTGCAGACATCTCTTGAGGGAAGTCTAGACCTTGAGGAGCGCTTAACTGAGGGCGTTTGTTGGGGCACTTTACAGGTTCCACCTTCAGGGAAGCCCATCATTTTAATGAACGATCTACAGACCACGGGCGGATATGCTCAAATTGCACAGGTCATCAAGGCAGATTTTAGTGGGCTGGGTCAATGTCGTCCTGGATGTGGGCTTCGTTTTGAAAAAATCAGTTTAGAAGAGGCCTGGGCTGAAGCCGTGGCTTTAGAGGAGAGGCTTAAAGCCTCATTGGAGCGCCTATGAAGTGGGACATTAACCTCGATGCTGGAGAATCTCTTAAAGATCTTGCGGAGGGTTCGGAGGCTGCTCGATATAAAAAAGTGAATAGGATAAACATCGCGTGTGGCGGGCATGCAGGGGATGAGACTTCGATGGTGAAATGTTTAGAACTGGCTAAGCAATTCAAACTTTGTGCTGGGGCCCATCCGAGTTTTGCTGATCGAGCAAATTTCGGACGAAAAAAAATGGCACTTTCCCCCTGTGAAGTACAAGAATTAGTCAGAGACCAGGTTGGGCATCTTTATGAGCTGGCTAGCAAAATCGGAGTTTCTCTCACTCATGTGAAACCCCACGGAGCGCTTTATCAAATGGCCATGAGTGATCTTGTTTTGGCAGATGCGGTTGGCGAGGGAGTCCGAGAGGTTGACGGAAATCTCATTTTGGTGGGGCTTGCCGAAGCACCCGCTCTTTTGAGATGGCGGCAATTGGGTTTTGGTGTGCTTGCAGAAGGATTTGCGGATCGTGGATATCAAAGAGATGGAACTTTAGTTCCACGAAGTGAGCCGGGAGCGGTAATTACGGATCCAAGTCAGGCAGTTCAGCAAATGAAGAATTTACTTCTGACCGGAAAAGTAAAGTGTCTGACTGGAGAGTGGATTTCAGTAACTTGCCAGACGGTTTGTATCCATGGAGACAACCCTTCCGTCGATGACATTTTGGAAGCCGTGTCAGTCTCCCAGCAAGCTGGCTAGGATCTTCCTCTGTCTTTTTTTAAAGCCTTAAAAATTAACGCTCTTTCTATAATGTGGATTCAAATTGAGACCTCATAGAAACTCCTAGGACTGAGAATCCGGTTAGAAAAAACACATAAGCTTCTTTTAACAGCACAACAGGGTGAGAAAAAATAGCCATGCAGAAAACAAAATAGCAACCAGACTAAGATGAAGAATGTGTTGGCATAAACTGGAGTTTGGTTTGTTGTTGTCGATTTGTTGACACTTTAGGCTCGTCGATCGGGCTGGCAGGTTAGGGCACAGAATGTGCTCTTAAGTCTAGAGTAAAACAGAATGGAAAAACCCAAGGGCCATGATGAAGAAGCAAAGAAAAATCAAAGCTTTATGTTGCCTTCTATTAATTGCTTCTTCATTAAGCATGGGTGAGCATAGTGATGAGTCCACAGGTGGGAAAAGGCCTAAGTCTTCAAATGGGGAAGTGCATGAGATTAACCCTACTGCAACCAACGAGAATCAGTCTTTAGTTGGCGGCTCTCAAGATTTTAGGTGGTCCTGCAAAGACGATAAAGTGATTCGGGAAACTGATCAGAAGCTTGAGAGTGAGAACCCAAGCGAAGAGCAAAAAGCTAAAGAGCTTCAGACGTGGAAAGAAAAGTTGGCAGACCTTATTTCTGAGGACTCATTGACTGAGGAAGATGTTTTTAAGTTATTAGATAAAAGGCTCATTCACGCTCATGGAATGAATCATAAAGAGAAAAAGGAGTTTCTTTTATCACTACAGCTAAATAAGTGCGTACAAAACCCTAGCCCTGTTTGTTATTATTATGCTGAACATTTACTGCACCACTTAGGCAATAAAAAGCCAAGCCCATCACAATCGTGTCGTATTGCAAAAGCATTTTTAGAAACGGCCCCAGAAAGAGTGAAAGAGTTTCTTGAAAACTGCAAAGATGAAAAAGCAAAAAATGATATTAGCCAGAAACTCAAGGAGAGCAAGCAGACGCCTTCGATTCAAGCTCTTTTAGCATTGGCTTTTTCCACAGATAAGGAACAGAAACAAAGGTACTTACGGCTTGTGCTGTTAATGCCAGATGACATTAAAAAGAAGATAAGAGAGCAAATAAAAGCGCAGTATCAGGTTGAGTTTACCGATTGCGAGCTTTTAAGGTTTTCTCAAACTAAGCAGCCCAAAGTAAAATCGCTCATCACTCACCTTGCTCCTCTGGGGATAGTTTCCCCTCGTGAAATTAGGGCATTAGGCGATTTAGGCCTAGAACAAGAAAATGCACTTGTATTGCGCCTGAATAACAGCCCCGATTCAATACGGTTAGCAAATTTATTTCAAGATCTCTCAAAGAAGAAATACACTAGGATTCAAGAGCTTCTTTCTCAACTACCGAATCAAGATACTAAGCTCATTGAAGAGAATATCGATTTTCCCGAGTCTCAAAGTGATAACCGTGCCTTATTTCATCCCCCTAAAGATGCAGCAGCCATTTTAGCTGTAATAGGCTCAAAGCAGTGGACATGCCATCCTGAGCCTCAAACCCCAAGAAACGTAGTTAAGAAGGAGCTTTCTACAAATAAGAGTCTTTTTGAGCAATGGAATAAAGACTTTGGCGCATCACATGAAGAATCGCTTAAAAAAAGAGCACGAAATGCCATAACGCAGTTTCAAGAGAATAAATTAACACAGCTCGATTTAATTCTTATCTTAGATGATTTGCAGTCTCAGTCTTTAGAACAAAGTTCTGTCATCAAAACTCTAGCTTTAGAGTTTGCACCTAGTGATATCAAAGAAGCACTGAAGACTGTTTATGAAGGAGATAGCAGACAATTAGACAGTAAACCTCTTTTTGAGTTAGCGTTCTCACAAATCCCTAAGCATGAGCAACTTTACCGACAGTTAATAACTCAAATCCCCTACAATAAACTACCACAACACCTGCAACTGCCGGGTGAGTGCCTAATGAATCATCCCGACCCCAGCACGATCGAAGAGTTTGACTCTGCACTCAAATTTCTCAACGACAAAAACAAACTTCCTTTTATGTTAAGGGTTATTCGAAATGCTAAAAACAACAACACCCCCGAAATGCGCGTAAAAGCTATCAATCACCTGGCGACCGAAAAAGAGCAGGCTCACGCAGCGGTTCCTGACTTAATCAAGGCCTTAAAAGACCAAGAGAGTTTAGTTCGAAGAAGTGCAGCTCAGGCTCTTGGTAAAATAGGAGAAAAAGCCCACGCAGCGGTTCCTGACTTAATCACGGCCTTAAAAGACACAAAGGATTGGGTTCGAAGAAGTGCAGCTCAGGCTCTTGGTCAAATAGGAGAAAAAGCGGTTCCTGATTTAATCAAGGCCTTAAAAGACACAGATCAGTTTGTTCGAGAAAGTGCAGCTCAAGCTATTGGTCAAATAGGAGAAAAAGCCCACGCAGCGGTTCCTGATTTAATCACGGCCTTAAAAGACACAAAGGATTGGGTTCGAAGCAGTGCAGCTCAGGCTCTTGTTCAAATAGGAGAAAAAGCGGTACCTGATTTAATCACGGCCTTAAAAGACACAGATCGGGCTGTTCGAATAAGTGCAGCTCAGGCTCTTGGTAAAATAGGAGAAAAAGCCCACCTGTCTCTTATACACATCTGACGCTGCCGACGAAGGCTTAG
>OMIX01000066.1 GCA_900299195.1 Deltaproteobacteria bacterium | reverse complement strand
GGGTTTTTACCTTTATACCGAGCAGGAAAATTCTTTTACGCAAGTACCACTTCGCCCGAGGCGCTTAGACTTTTTGCGGCTAATCTTAATTTTGGTTCGGGGCAAGTGGTTTACTTGGGCGCTTGCCTAGTTTTGGGAGTTCTAGGGCGACTTTGTATTTCTTCTAAAATCACCGACAAAGGTCTTATTTTTGGTTCGGGAACTCTTTTTGGAACATTATTACTTGGAACCAGTGCGATGCCAGGTTGGTATTTTTGGGTTGTTCCATTCTTCTGTTTGTTTTTTGCAGTTTACTTCAATGTTTCAAAAGTGCTTTTTTGGGGATTCCATTTCGTTTATCTTCTCCAGTTTGTTCTGTTGCCGAAGTTGAATTTCCAAGCGGGAGCTTTAGGCCCTGGGATTGTATTTACCTTGTTACAAACGACGATGGCTGGAATTTTATTTGCTATTTGGAAGTTGGTTTTAGAGCAGGAAGCCAAATTACAAGGCCGAGCGCGGCCTTTATTATTGGGGATTGCCGGAAATAGCGGTGCTGGTAAAAATCATTTGAGTGAACTTTTTAGAGAAATATTTTCGCCTGGAAATACCTTAGTGGTGGAAGGTGACGACTACCACAAATGGGAAAGAAATCATCAAAAGTGGCAAGAATATACTCACCTTAATCCTAGGGCTAACCATTTGTCGACGATGGCAAGTCACGCTTTGCAGTTAGCTCGAGGAACTGCCGTTTTACAGGCCCATTATGATCACTCTTCGGGAACTTTTTCTGAGGCCAAAGAGATCAAGCCGACCAAAACTTTAATCGTTCAAGGTCTTCATACGTTGTATTTGCGAGGGTTAAGATCGAAGTTTGATTTGAAAATTTTTATTGAGCCTCACGAAATGGTTCGCTTTGCCTGGAAATATCAAAGGGATGTCAAAGAAAGGGGCCACTCGCCTGAAAAGGTCATTGAGAGTTTTGTGAATAGAGAAAGCGACTCTCTTAAACACATTTCACCCCAAAAGGAATTTGCCGATTGGGTGATCCAATATCTTCCCGATCGAGAAGTATCCCGGCAGGGAATTATGTCCGGGGAAACGTTCAGTTACTTGGTGAGATATACTTTTTGGAATGACGCCCCCATCGGAAATCTTCTCAAGGCTCTGCAGGAAAAGGCACGATGTAAAATTACTTTTGAAGTATCGCCTAATGATATCAATCGTACCCTGGTAGAGATTCAAGGCTGTCCCACTGAAGATGAAATTAACGATGTGGCCAAAATGGTGTTCCCTAATTTGAGGGCTATTACTAGGGCTTGGATCCCACCGCGTTGGCGTTCGGGCTGGGACGGTTTACATCAATTAACAGCCTTAACTTTGCTTTCAGCGCTTGGGACTGAGGAGTTTTCCACATGAGCTCCATCTTGATAAAGCATCGGGTGAATGCGGTTAAGGATTTAAATTCTGTTGAAAAATCGTGGGGAGTGGAAATCGACTTGAGGTCGAAAGTAGGGCAAAAAGGGGCGATTCATTTGTCTCATGATCCTTGGGTAGAAGGGGATGACTTTGAAGTTTGGCTAACCGAATTTAGACGCCTACAAATTCAGGGGCCGATTTGGCTCAACACGAAGGAAGATGGCCTAGAGGATCGAATTGAAGAGCTTTTAAAGAAGTATCAAATGGGTAATTACTGTTTTTTGGATACAGTTCTGCCTACTTTAGTGAAAAAAACTCATTTTGAAAAAAAATGTCGATTTGCGATTCGGCTTTCCGCTTATGAACCGAAAGATTTTGTGGAATGTTTTAAAGACAAAGCCGATTGGATCTGGGTCGATTGTTTTCAAGGCAAACCAGTCGCTGCGGAGTTAGTTCAGTCTTTGAAGCCGCACTTTAAGGTTTGTTTAGTCAGTCCGGAACTTCACGGCCAAGGGCTTAAAGAGAACCTTTCCGCTTTTCTCCCTCTTTACCGATGGGCCGATGCGGTTTGCACTAAGGAGCCTCAGGTTTGGCGTGATGCTCTGTGAGAAAATTGAGACTGTTATTTTTCTTGGATTAAACCGCCTAAAAACTTATAATAATAAAGTACTTAGGATTTTTGGTGGCTCATTGCATTATTAAGGCTACGTCTTCTAGGAGGAATTGTGACCAAATCCGAATTGATTGAAAATTTAGCTCGTAAAGCGAATCTCACTAAGAAAAAAGCCGAAGAGCTAGTGAATACCATTTTTGATTCTTTCTTTATGTCTATGGTTAAAGGGGATCGCATCGAAATTAGGGGGTTTGGAAGTTGGTTTGTGAAAAGCTATAAATCCTATGTGGGACGTAACCCAAAAACCGGAGCCGATGTTTTTGTGCCGGAAAAGAAGTTGCCATTTTTTAAAGTGGGAAAAGAATTAAAAAAGCGAATTGATAGCTAAAAAAGTTTTAAAATAAAAAAAGGCCCGCGAGATGTTTGAAACAATCTCGCGGGCTTTTTAATTTTTTATACGGTTTGGCCCACTTTGTGGGACATTTTAATGAGGCCCCAAACTACGGCAGCACCCACAGCGGAAACGATCACCACAGATCCTAGACTGAAAGCCCCATAGTTGTTAGGAGCGATCATTCCAAAAAGCATGGGACCTGATAGATAGGTGTTGGTTCGTGAGAACAGGAGAGCCCGTTTGGCTAAAGCCGGCATTTCGGGGGGAGTTTGTCCAGCCTTCATCCAAGTGATAATTTGCTTTTGAGCCGGCCAAATCACAAACCACACGTTAAACCACATGATGGTTCCCAATAACATTCCAAACATAATCCATTGAGCTCTGCCGGTTAAATTTCCAGCTTCATCTTTTAAAAGACCGGAAGCCTCTCCTACCACGCCATATTTCACTAGAAATAGAACGAGTCCGATGACGAAAGTAACCATTGCACCCCAACGAAACCACCAAAGAGCTCTAGAGAGTAAAATCGGGTTTACTTTGGGTTTAAGTTCTTTTTCAAGCACAGCTTGGAAGGGTACGTTGACAAAGTTAAAGAAGTACAAGTGCCCAATCCAAGTGATACCAGCTAGAATATGGATCCATCGTAAAATGAGCATTAGGTTAGAATTGAGATCAGTGAGAGCCATCGGTTTTCCTCCATTAATGAAAACTTTAAAAATTTGAAAGTATTTGACCATGGAAAACATCCCTGGGCTAGTCGTTTTTTCTCGGTGAATTAAAAAAATCGGGGAGATGGGCACGAACTTGAGATAACCAGTCTGATAAAAAACGACTGATGGCTTTCCAAACGAGCTGTCAGAACTTTGGACAATATTTATTTCTTCGATTCAGGTACTTAACTCTAGAGAAAGTTCTCAAATCAAAGCGGTCACAGTTGTAAAAAAATCGAACAGTTCTTATTTGAGCCTAAGGTGGGGCTATTCTGTTTGTCTTCAGTGTTGGCAGGAAGTCTGCAGTGAAGACTCAGTAAGGGGATAGAATACATGATTACGGGGGGCAAAAATTTTAGAGCCGCTTTCGCTATCGGGGTTTTAGGCTTATCTCTTCATACTCCCGTAATTCGTGCTGAGAATGTTTTAGATGGTGTTGCAGCTATGATTGCTGCTTCCAATGGAATCGTAGTTCCTGCTATTGCAGCTGCCGCAGAGAAAAGTATCGCGCAAACCAATGCTGCGACTTCTATCTATTTGAATACTCTGGCCGCTCAAACACAAGCCATGGCGGTTGCTGCTAATACCTCGACTGCCATGTTCAATACCCTGGCCACGATGAGAATTGCTTCCATGAATAACCAGTTGAGCCTTGAGCAAACTTACCTTCAGACGGCTTTTCAGGCGTGGGATAGAAATTTAAATTATCAGCTTCGTAGAGAGCAAATGGCGGCTGATAATTATTTCAAAACTAGAGAGCTAGATTTGAAAGCTACTTTAGCTAGGGCTGAGCATATTGAACAAATGGCAAGAATTGAGTCTGCTAAACGAGAAAGTGGAGTATCGACTGGGTTACAGCCCATTCGAACTATTTCTAGTTTGAATGTGAGCAGTGTGGCTCAGCGAAATCCTGTAGCATCTTCTAACTTGCTATCACTCGGTGGTTTAGCGCGAGCGAATCGACAACAATCGTTAGCTCCGAAGGGTTTATTGCCCAGAGCTAAAGCTTTGGGGAAGGCCTTTAAAGACTTGGCTGGATTAGCAGGAGGGTCATCAAGAACCGATAAAAGTAGATGGGATACGGCAAGATTCTTGGCCTCTAATCCGAAGACCCTATCGACATCATTACCTTTGCACCAATCTAATCGTGCCATCCGGGCTAGTGAAGCCACTCATAGTGAGGAGAATGGTAGGGTTTTACGTCCTTCAGCAGCCTCAGCTCCTTAATAATACAGAGTATTCTTTTAGATTAAACCTCGTGGAATCGGAAGTTTCAAACCAACCTAAAGCATTGAAAAGTATAGTGAAAATAGGATTAGGCCCGTTTTTTTCTCTTGCTGTCTAACCTTGATCATGAAAACCATTATCTATTTCAAGGGCTTACTAACTTAGGTCTTTGACCCACCAAAAGTTAGCCATTTCGTCAAAAAGAAAACAGATTTAATCTCTTTGTAATTCAGTAGTTTAAGTAACACTTGATAGGACAATATTTGGCTTCAACTGTGCACTAGGAGAGTGTAAAGGAACGAGTGTTATTACATGAAACCAGTGCTACACAATTTTAGAAAGCGTAGATTTCAAGCTTATAGAGCTGGGATTGTTTCGCTGATGCTATTCTCGTTCGTATTACCTTCACCCAGTCTAGCCATTTCTATGGGGAAGTTAAAAGGCAACAGTGGATTTAGAGCCGTAGTGATTGCCGTGGCCAATCTTAACATAGCAATGCAGCAGGCTACGATCAATCCCCAGGATAAAACTCGCAGACAAAATGTGGCTATTGCTTACTCCATGATGCCTCTCGCCATCACTGCTTTGGCTAAAGAATTCAAATCGAACCAATTACATAATGGTGATTTTCAGTTTGTTCAGGGGATTCTCGGGGGTTTTATTCAAAAAGATCTCCATTCCAAAGTTGAAGACTTCATGAAAAATCCCTCTCGTCAGAATATTCCTTCGGTGGGAGATAATTTTCCTCAAGAGGCTTTAAAACAGGCGGAACAAAGTTATCTGGTGGCTAATAAAGAAAAAAGTCTCATGGCTTTGACTAACGAAGACGGAAGCCCGAAGCAAGCTCAGTCGAGTGGGCTCTCTGATCTAGCTGATTTAAGTGGCCGATCTGCGTCGAATACAAGTAGCACCGAGAACTCAACGATTGTAGCCAATAAAAAGAAGTCACTTTTAAATTCTTCTGAAACAGCTTCCGAACCAGGGGCTAAGAGTTCTGGTGAATTTAAAGAGGAGCTCACGAAAGAAATTACAAAAACCGAAACTAACTCTAATTCGGCAAAGGAACTGGATCGAGCCCCAGCCTCCCAAACGAAAATCGTTGCTCCATCCTCTTCAGTCGAAGACGGTTTAGATAAAGAGTTTTTCAAAGAAAAGAAAAAAGCAACTCGAGAAGAAAAGGAAAAACGAAAAGTTAGAAAAGGCAATCAGTTAAAATCAGAAAATTTTTTAAAAAGCAAAAGAACTCCCTGGATTTCCTATCTCATCAAGACATGGATTCCATTGGCAGCAGCAGCTCCCGAACCAGCTCCTGCAAATGAGAGTGGTTGTCAGGACTGTCAAAATGGTGGTGGCGGTGGCGGTGGCGGCG
>OMIX01000065.1 GCA_900299195.1 Deltaproteobacteria bacterium | reverse complement strand
TGTATAAGAGACAGGTGGCTCAGTTATCATTTATCAAAAGGATATCTTTCTACTTGCATCGCAGATTGAACCCTGGTGGGGTGTGAAGTTCAGTTTTGATTTATTAAGGTCGGTTCTGAGAGTTGAATCCTCCGAGCCCTTTCCGATTCAGGCTAAAAAAGCCAGGGAAAGTGAATGGGTTCCCGCTTCAAAAATACGTCGGCCCAGTTTTCCAGAAGAAACAACTCCTTCGAAGCCCTTGGATGGTCCTACCTTAGATGAATCTGTGTCTGTGACGGCCAGGAGTTCAAAAGACATTAAAACCCCTTCGATACAAGTCAATCATTTCTCTCAATTGGGTGGAGAGATTCTTGGTTTGGATGGAAACTTATTTCTTCGAGGAAATGAAAATAAAATTTCTTCATGGAGAGCTCAGTTTTCTAGAATAGATAATCATGGAAGATTACTGGGACCCCTTGGGCTAAATCGGATCCAATTTCTTGACATTGACACGCCCGGAATCCCCTTGCTAACGGGGGGTATTTCAGGGAAAGGGGTATTGTTGTCCTCCTTTCAGCAGCCTGGCGCCGGCAGGTTTGATCAACAAGATTTTTTTGGTGACCTAAGGCCCGGTTGGGATGTGTTTCTGTATAGAAATGATGTTTTTATCGGGAAACAAACCGGTAACAATTCGGGCCGGTTTAAATTTAGCAGCGTTCCCGTTTTCTACGGGAGAAATCGCTTTCGATTTTTGTTTTTTGGCCCGCACGGGGAAAGGCTTGAAGAGCAGAAGAATGTATTAATCGACTCAGCTTTGAACAGCCCGTTTAGTAGTGAATATTGGTTTTCTATGTTAATGGAAAATCCCGAAGAAAACAGAAAAATTTATCGCCAGAATACACTTTTTAATTACTCTTACGGTCTGTCCCAGGGATTGTCACTGGGTGCCGGTTTTTTGAAAGATAGGGATAGCGGCTTTACATTGGGTTCTTTCCAGATTTTCGGGGCGAATCGTTACTTTAATTTTGTCTTCAATTTTGGAATCAATGACCTTGGGGGAAAGGCATTTGAGTGGCTGGAACAGACGAGAATTTTCAATGTGGATTTTTCTGCGAAGTATGCGCGATTTCTTCAATTTACCAGTCCCGAAACCCTCAAGCTGGGCAGTGGCCTGAAGTCCAATTTGGATTTAACCTCTCAATACACATTACCTACTATGCCTTCGCTTTCATTTTTAGCTGGTTTTCAACAACTTTCCTTTTTGGAGAAAGTAGAAAATCGAAAAGTTACCCAGAGCCTGGGGGTTGAAACAGGGGGATTTGGAATAAATCACCAAGTGAATTATCAACTCTCTGAAAATGGCGGATATCAGGGAAAAGGGAACCTTACTAGCTACATCTCTGATCTTAGAATTCGAGGCGATGTTTCCTATTCTTTTAAGGCGGTACAACTTATCACCGGTGAACTTTCACTGGGTCGAGTTGAAAGAGTTAATACTACGCTCCAGCTCCAATATGATCTTGTGAGTAAAATGACTTTGTTAGGAGCCTCTTATTCCAGAAGGTTCCCATCTTTTCTGATGAGTTTTGATATTAACTACAGAACTATGCGAGATTTCTCACTAGGATTGTCATTTGTGACTTCTATCCTACGAGAACCCCAACGCAATCAATGGCATTTTTCCTCTTATCCACATTCGAATAATGGGGCAGCGACCGTCAAAGTTTGCTTAGACAAGAACCGAAATCAACGGTGTGAGGAGGGTGAGAAAAATTTGACAGGATTACATGTAGTTCTCAATGGTCGAGATACAGAAGAAGTCACTGATTCCAGTGGTGTGGTATTCCTATCTCATCTTTCCACCTCTCAAAGTCATGATGTTACCCTAAGTTACTCAGAAATTAATGACCCCTTGCTAAAATTGGGGAAAAAAGGAATTAAATTTTTTCCAAGAAATTCAAAAGTGACTGAGTTGACTTTGCCATTAGTTACCGTGGGAAGCATCGAGGGAAATGTTTTTTCTGGTAAGGGGGATACTAATAAAGTGATGGGCAGGGAAGAGGTTCTGTTGTTAGATGCTGAACAGAGAATTATTTCTAAAACAAAAACCGACCGACAGGGGAACTACGTTTTCGAAGATCTAGAGCCAGGAAAATATAGCGTATCTTTATCTAAATGGCCCAACGTTAAACAGATGGTAGTTATCCCGGAAGAGGGAGACTATATTTCGGGAGTAGATATCTATGCCCCACAATGAACTCCCTTTTAAGGGCCTACTTATTTCCTTAGTATTTCTGAATTGCTTAGTACGGGTTAAAGCAGAAGGTAATTTTCCGCTTGTCATTGAACCTAGTAGTCCCTTGTCATTTTCACAGTCTTTCCCAGGTGATTCAAGAGAGGAAACCGTCAGTGTATTTGACAGCGATTGCTCTGAATTTAAGATCTCTGGACGTGCCAATGCTTCTATTGAAATGATGCTTCCGGATCAAAATACCGTTTTGAGAAATGCAAACTATTTTATTCCAGTTAAAAATTGGCAAGTCTCGGTTCCCTTGGTCCATAAAATAGGTCCGGAAGGAACCTTAGTGGTGAAGTTGGGGGCGACCAGGTCTCAAATTCCACCTGGTTTTCCCGTTGGGATGTATTTTGGACTTCATACTCTTAAAGTAAGATATGTTAACGAGCCCAGGTGGCAAGAAAGGGATGCACGCCATACGTTAAGTTTGTATAGACCCCTTTTAGCTTCCAAACTGAATGATCTTAGATTTCCTGATTGTTTCCAGGGAGATCCCAGCGCCACGGTAGCTCCCTTGGACAAAGAAAAAGCTGCAAGCCTTCAATTGATGGGCCAGCCCAATCAGACCGTTTTCATAAAGATACCCGCTCCTAAAACAGTAGTGATGAAAAGGCTCCAATTCTCTAAAAATACTAGCACCATTTCCATTTCTCGCTTTGATTCAAATCCCGAAGGGTACGTAACTTTAGATTATTCAGGTCGTGCGAGGGTGTTTATTGGCGCAACTCGAGAGGCTATTTCAATCCATCAGTCACCCGGAAGTTATGAGGGAAGCTTTGTCGTAAGAGTTAATTACTTATAACGGGCTTGTGAAAGCGGGCTTGGCGGGCTTGGGGTCAGTCGACTTTCAATATTGAAAAGTGCTTGAGTAAAAGGTCAATTGTTCCTCCGCTACTTTTAAATATTGAAAGTCGACTGACCCACCATTTGGACCCACCATTTGGACCCACCATTTGGACCCACCATTTGACCCACCATTTAGTAAAGACTAATTGTGAAATTTGGTGAGCTAAGTCGTTTAAATCTAAAGCTTAAAACCTGAAAAACACAATGCGGATGATGATTCATGTTATCGTTAACGAAGTGAGATAACTAAATCTCAGTTTTTAAAAGATGTTTATGTGGAACGTACGTGCTTTTAATTTTGCCTCGGCAATACTTTTTCTTTGTCTTGTTTTTAATCATAGTCGAGCTGATCGAGAATCGATTGCTGTTGCGTGTGTTAAGGTAAAATCAGCTTTTAAGACTAATTTAGGTTCGATCGAGTTTTACTCGATCTCCAATTGGACTGTGGCCTCAAAAACAAAGCCAGGAAAACAAGATTATTTGCAAGCCTTTCTTTGGCGGAATGGAGACCCCTTTGTGGTCTTAGCTCTTAGTTCTTATCGTTCTCAAAATCTAAAAGCAAACACAATCGATCTTTATTCTTGGGGACGACCGCGCACCCAGGTGTGGAAGTCAAAGTTAGGAG
>OMIX01000064.1 GCA_900299195.1 Deltaproteobacteria bacterium | reverse complement strand
TTGATAAGCGTTCTTGCGGTAGTCATTTTGACCGGGGTTTCAATTTCGATTCTCACTTTTAAACCAGCCATGGAGGATTTGATTTTTTTTGCAGGTAGTTTCATGGTGAGAGTAGCTTGGTGAGAATCTTCGATTCGGATCCGTAGGCCGATTTTATTTTTTTTTAAGTTGAGTTGGGGAGTATCGAAATAAAAATTGGTTTGTTGTTTTTTGTGGATAGAAAAAATCTTGAGATATTTTTTTAATTTTAAATACTCCTCTTTTGAAAGGGAGTATTTCAGTTCTGTTTCAACCGAAGATGCGGAATGCCTTCTTAGAGTCATAGCTCATCTTGTCTTACCCAGAAAAGAAACTCAACGGCTTATTTTTTTAGCTTCTTCTTAGATGGAATTTCTTTGTTGCTGAAGGCTAGCTCCTGCGAGGAAGTAGAGTTCAACGCCGAACTGTTTTCTTTAGGGGCGATAGAAGCGGAGAGGAGGGTTTGTCGAGCCGATTGTGACATCGACATACTCAAAATAGAAAGCAACATCGCAACTAAACTGGCCGCTGTGGCAAACTTAGTAATAAACTGAGTATTGCTTTGAGGTTTTACCAATTCTTCAAGATTTGGATTCTGTGTGGGTGACATCTCTTTGATAAGGGCGTTCATCTTTTCAAGTTGAGTATTCACTCCAGAGGTTAATTCTTTAATTTTGGTAAATTGAGCCACCATGGAATTCATTGTTAATTCTATAGACTCTTTAGCTAAAGTAACGTCTTTAGAAAGATCCAGAGAAGAACTGTGGGCCTCGGAGGCTACGATGTCTTGTGCACTCGGATTTTTTCTAGAGCGTCTTTGACGTTTGGGTTTGGCTTCAACTTCTGTGGTTGAAGAGGCTTCTACTTCAACCTCTTGTGAAGGTTCCTTTTCGGGGACTTGAGTTTCCGTTCTTTCGGTATCACTGAGTAATTCTGCTTCAGTGGCTTCCAAATCAGCAGAGTTGATCACTTGGGTGTCTTCGGAACCGATAGTTAATGTTGGAGTTGATTCCGTATTCTTTTTTCTTGGCATTCCAAAACTCCCTTAGTTAAGGCCATAAACTCCCGGGCGATGGAGTTATTCTGTACGGATCTGAGCAAATTTAAAGCCAAGCAAGGGTTAAGCTAAGTTCAGTAAACTGGTGGGGATGAGTGACAATTTTAGTCGGTCATAAAAGAAGTGCCCCTAAATGGGGCACTTCTCGAATCTTTTAAAGTGTCTAACTTTTAGACAATCTTATTTTAAAGATCGTGTCATTTTTTCAACTTCTTCAATGTGGGTGGTTTCATCGAGGATGAGTCCGCGAACCATTTCCTCTAAGGCAACGTCACCTTCAATTTTGCTAAGAAGTTCGTGATAAAGTCTTACCCCTTCATGTTCAAACTCTAGACTCTCTTTTAAAATTTCCATCACATTGTGTTTGTTCGTCTCGGGCACTGGCTTCACTTTGACCGAGGGATGACCGCCTAAAGCGGTGATCTTTTCACCGATAGTGACAGCGTGTTGAATGCCTTCCATAGCGTGGTCTCGAAACCACTTAGTGATGGGAATTCGATTAGGTCCAAAGATCATAAAACTGTAATGCAGATATCTGACGACCCCTGAAAGTTCAGCTTCTAAAATTTGGTCTAAAGCATCAATAATTTCATTGGAAGAGTTTTTACTGGGTTTACCTTTGGCCATCGCACTTTTCTCCTTGTGTCTAAAAGTTTGACACTATGGTACGAGCCTGAAGTGAGATTGGCAACGGAGGATATTGATGCGGTGGTCTCAATCAGATAAAATGAAGGGACTGTCACGGTTTTTAAGTCAAATGGAGAAAGGCACAAACTTAATGTTCTATTTGTTGCTTTTAACAGCTCTGCTCAGTTCCGAGGCATTTTCCGAAGCGGGTGGAGAGCCCAGCTCTCAGAACCCTCCTGCTGTTGCCCCGGCTGTTCCTGTGGTTCCGGCTCCAGGAGCCCCCAATACTCCTAATCAGGGTTTTAACCGGCTCAACCCTAATACCATACAGATTTTTGATGGGGATTTTTTTAAACCGACGCCTCAGGGACCTAAAGAAGTGAATTCGCCGAAAGGAAGGGCCTACGCTGAGGACCCTCAATACAACACGGAAAATCGTCAAAGAGCGCTCGATAAATGCGAACCACTAAGAAATCAGAATTACAAAAAATACCAAGAGTGTTACCAAAAAGACTTAGCTAATGTTAAAAAAGGAATTCAAGAGGGGTACGATGAGGTTGAAAAGAAACAGAGCATACCGTTAAGGAATGCTCCTAATTCACTTATCGAAGAACAAATGAGAAATCCCAGTGGAATTGAGCGAGAAGATTGAAATAGGTATCAATATCCTGGTTTCTTAATTCCAAGAAAGTCATTCATGAAATTAGAGTTGTCACACATCGCCATTGCTTGTCCTGCGATTGAGAAAATTGCAGAAAAACTCAAAGTTTTATCTCTTCAGATTACAGAACATCATGAGGTTCCAACGGAAAAGGTGAGGGCTGCCATGTTACCCGTTGATGTTTCACATCACTTTCGACTTGAACTTTTGGAGCCAACGGTACCCGACTCCCCTATCTCCAAGTTTTTACTTAAGCGCCCCGAGGGTGGAATTCACCATGTTAGCTTTGAAGTCACTCAAATCGAAAAGTGGCAGGCCCTTTTAAATCAGAACGGTTTTGAAATTTTGCCTCCCGGCATAAGAAAAGCGGCTCGAGGCAAAGCTCTTTTCATTCACCCCAAAAGTATGGGGGGAGTTTTGGTTGAATTAGAAGAAATCACAACTTGATAAGATAACATTATGAACTCACGCTACGATCAACTCAGTCCGGTTCCGCCATTAACTTTAGTCACTCGAAATATTATTGTGACTTGTGTTGCAGTTTACTTTATCGACTTTGTGGCGACTCACTTAGGCTTTCAATTTCATGATCTTTATTTAAAAGAAATTTTTGGCTTGGTTCCGGCTTTGGTCAAAGAAAAGGGTTGGGCATGGCAATTTGTGACCTACATCTTTATGCATGGGCACCCACTCCATTTGCTTTTGAACATGCTCATTCTTTGGTATTTCGGATCTGAAATTGAAGCTAAATTGGGGCGCAAACAATTTCTGTTTTATTTTTTAATGTGTGGCATTGGGGCTGGATTGTTTAATTATGGGGTTAACTTACTTTTCTCAGATGTGAGTCGACTCAGTCATCCTATCATTGGTGCTAGCGGTGCAATCTACGGAATCCTCGCAGCCTATGGTATCTTTTTCGGAGAGAGATATTTCTTAGTGTTTTTTGTTTTTCCCATGAAAGCGAAATATTTTGTTCTTGTCATGGCTCTGGTGGAGCTTATCACCGGAGTAGAAGCTACAGCGCAAGATAATGTGGCCCACTTCGCTCATTTGGGAGGAATGTTTGTGGGGGCAGTCTATCTCTATTTGAAATATCTGCGTCCCAAGGGCCCGGGCTCGGGACAATCCAAAAAAGACCAAGACAGAGAAAAACTCAAACGACAATTCACTCTTATAGTGAATGAAAATAACTCAGAAGAAGGTAAGGGGCCGTATTGGAATTAGGGGTGGTTATTTCTCTTCCTGCTCAGGGTCTATCCCGGAGAAATCGATATAGTTTGCGGAATGATCTTTTCCATCGATGCAAAACTTAACTGTTCGTTTTAATTCTTCTTCAGTTACGAATGTCCCGTGTAATCTTCTTAAAGGAACTGCAGGTTGGATCATTAAACTATCCCCTCGACCAATCAGTTCTTCAGCGCCTGAAGTGTCTAATACAGTTCTTGAGTCAATTCCCGAAGGAACCTTAAAAGAAAGACGAGAGGGAATATTAGCTTTAATGAGACCTGTAATCACATCGGTCGAAGGTCTTTGGGTGGCAATGACTAAATGAATTCCTGCAGCTCTTGCTTTTTGAGCTAATCGGGTAATAGCTATTTCTACCATTTCTCCACCTGACATCATCAGGTCGGCTAATTCATCTACGACTACCACGATAAACGGCAATTTGTCCGCTGAGGATTTTTGTTTTTCATTAAATGAGTCAATGTTTTTTGAACCTGTCTTAGCCATTAGGTTATATCGTCGATCCATTTCCCAAACAGCCCAGTTAAGAGCATTGAAAGCAATCTTATTGTCAGTAATCACATTGGTGATTAAGTGAGGCAGTCCATCAAAGACATTCAACTCTAGCATCTTAGGATCCACTAAAATCAAACGAAGTTGTTGTGGAGACATTCTAAAAAGGAAACTCATGATAAGAGAGTTAATAAAAACAGATTTTCCGGATCCCGTGGCCCCTGCGACCAGTAAATGAGGCATCGAAACGAGATCTGCAAAAACGGCTTTTCCATCGGTTTGCCTTCCCAAAGCGACTGGAATTCGAAGCTTTTTATCGGCGAAATCCTTTTCATTTAGACAATCTTTAAGTGCAATGGTTTCAGCTTGCGGTCGTGGAACTTCAATTCCGACTACCGTTTTTCCGGGAATGGGAGCTACTATTCTTAACTCACGTGTTCCAAGAACAACTCCGAGATCTTCCTGGAGAGCTGCAATTTTACTTAACTTAATACCCGCACTAGGTTTGTATTCATAAGTGGTAAGCACAGGTCCCTGAGAAACCGATGTGATTTCTCCGGTAATTTGAAAAGAGAGCAAGTGTTCGCAAAGTTTTTGAATGTTCTCTTTTAATTCCCCTTTGTTCATTTTTCTTGGGTTGTTGGTGGGGGATTTCAGTAACCGAGTAGAAGGAAGAGAGTAAGCTCCTTGGAAGGGAACGAGTTCTGAGTAAGTGAAAATCTTTTGGCTGTCACTTGAGGCTGAAGAGGCTGACGGTTCGGCTTCGTTTGCTTGGTTTTCCAATTCAGTAGTTTGGGGTAAAGAAGAGTCAGTCTCTTCACTTTCACTTTTCTTGGAACGGCCTTTTTTAGATTTGCTGGGCTTCTTAATAGAGACAACAGCATTTTCTAAAGGCTCAGCGGCTTGGGATTTTACTGATAAAGTGGGATTTTTTTCCGATTTGGGTTCCGGTTTTTTCTCTACTTCTTCCGCTTCACCGAAAATCTGTCGAGTGAAACCTAGCATGGATAGATGAGCTGTAAAAATCAGGGTAATCACAAAAGCTCCTCCGACTAAGATGAGAGCTCCTGTCGTATTAAAAAGGCCTTCCAAACCAGTTCCGACGTAGCGACCTACGATTCCTCCTTGGAGAAGGCTCACTTCAGCCACTTTAAGACCCCAAATAAGTCGGCACCCCAAAGAACCTAGAATGCTTGAGATGATAAATCCCAACATGGATAACCAATGCGATTTAATCGATTCACCACGGAAAGCTAAGAGTGAAAACCAAGCGGCCAGAATAATACTGCAATAGCCCATGACGCCCAAGGTACCTAAAAACACTTCACTTAGAATGGCTCCGACGACTCCACCCATGTTGTTGATGTGGTCAATTCTGCCATTAAGTATGTTAAAAGTGTCTAGAGGGATATAAGAGGTGAGGGCCACTAAAAGAAAAATAGCTAATAGGGTATAGAGACTACCCTTAATTTCTCTCACGGTTCGGTCGTGTACAAAAGCTTCTGATGTGTCTTTGCTTGGGCGATAAAAGAGCATGCCCATAGCCTGGCGCAATTTATTCATTCCAACGTTCCTCAAAACTCGGATGAGAGCAGACCCCTCTCACTAGCCACGCATGGCACCTCTCACTGGTGCAAGGGGAGTGCCGTATTTATCTGTGACAAAGGCCCCAAAAGACAGTAATAATAAGGCCATTTTTGAAGAACAAGGATAGGGTAAGGCTTAAGAGCGGCCCATTCTTGTCATAAACTGTCAAACTTTAATACAGGAGCGAAGATAAACTCATGGAGTTTCTTTTAGAAAGTTGGAGTCTTGTTGTTATTTTACTTTCAGCTTTTGTCATCGGTTGGGCTGCCGAAACAGCACAAACTTTTATGTCACGAGCTTTAGCGTTGAGTATTCTAGCTTGGCTTCAAACTCTTCCTGAATTTGCGGTGGAAGCCAATATCGCTTGGCGACAAGAACGAAGCTTGATGATCGCAAACCTAACCGGATCTTTAAGATTGATTACGGGGTTAGGGTTACCCATGATCTTTTTTGTGCATTTCTTTTTTCAAGGTGTGAAGACCAAAAAGTTTATTCGGGCCATCAGCTTGGATGACCAAGATTTTTTAAGTGTCCTTTGTGTTTTCGTTTCTATTCTTTATTTTATTTTTGTGTGGGCCAAGGGGTCGTTAAACCTGTGGGACTCAGCAGCGTTATTTGGAATTTATGGGACTTATCTTTGGATGTTACGTTCTTTTCCTGCTCATGATGAAGAGGAAGTGGAGGATCTTCCTTGGATAGGAAAACAGTTGATCAAGTTAGCCCCAGTTCCAAAAGTGATAGGAACTGTCCTTTTGTTTGCTGTGGGCGGAGTGGCTCTTTATTTTAGTGTCCATCCCTTTGTGGACACTCTTCAGAGGTGGTCGCTTAGATTTGGAATTTCAACCTTTGTATTTATTCAATGGGTTGCTCCTTTTCTGTCTGAATTCCCCGAAAAAGTCTCAGCTTTCAACTGGGCCCGCCAAAAAAATAAGGCTCCGATGGCAGTGATGAACATGATGGGTAGTAACATTAACCAGTGGACGATGTTAGCTGGAATGATCCCGTTGGTGTTCAATCTTTCTCTAGGCCACTATGAAGCTGTGACGTTTGATGCAAGTCACAAATCGGAGTTGTTACTCACTATTGTGCAATCGCTACTTGTAGGCATGTTACTACTCGATCTTGAATTTTCCATTGGGGATGCCTCCCTGATTTTTGTGCTTTGGCTAGTTCAATTTATTTTCTCTTCAACTCGAGAAGTGATCACTTGGGTGTATATCGCGTGGGTGGGATTTGAACTTATTCGATATTTTTTCCAATATTTCAAGTCTCAACAGATGCCTCGAGCTTTGTTAATTGCAAGAAGGAGCTACGGAACTAAATCATGAGAGCTGCTTACTTCGACGAACACGGAGGGATTGATAAAATTTTGGTCG
Source organism: Deltaproteobacteria bacterium (assembly GCA_900299195.1). Lineage (GTDB taxonomy): Bacteria > Bdellovibrionota > FAC87 > UBA2466 > UBA2466 > UBA2466. Next base: position 89,045 of record OMIX01000064.1, on the reverse strand, counting down.
GAGAAATTCCTCGTCCTCGTCCAAAAAACGGGGAAGTCTTAGTTAAGGTTCATTATTCAGCCTTGAACCATTTAGATCTTTGGGTTCGCGAAGGTTGGCCCGGTTTGAAAAAATTCTCAACCCATGTCTTAGGAGGAGATGCTTCGGGAGTGGTCGTCGAGTTAGGATTGGAATGCAAGCATTTTAATCCGGGCGACGAAGTGATTGTCCATCCAGGTATCAGTTGCGGCCATTGTTCCCACTGTCTTGAAGGGTGGGAAAGTCTTTGCTCAGAGTACGCAATTTTAGGTGAGCAAGTAAGCGGCACTCATGCAGAGTATGTCTCTGTCCCCGAAGCTAATCTATTTCTCAAACCTAAAAACTTAAGTTTCTTAGAGGCCGCCTCGCTCGGATTAGTTTCTACTACCGCCTGGCAAATGCTGGTGATTCGGGCTAAAGCTAAAGCTGGAGATAGGGTTCTAATTCACGGTGCAGGAAGTGGAGTCAGTTCTATTGCGATTCAAATGGCTAAAGGGCTAGGGGCAGAAGTTGCTGTGACTTCGACTCAAGCCTCAAAATTGGAACGGGCTAAACAACTTGGAGCCGATATCATCATAAACTCTAAAGAGACCGACTTTGCCAAAGCGATAAAACAACACTGGAAACTTGGAGCCGATATTATTTTAGATCATGTCGGAAAAGCGTTTTGGGAAAAGAACATCAAATGTTTGAAATCGGGTGGGGTCTTAGTAACTTGCGGAGCCACTAGCGGGGGAGAAGGGATCACCGATTTGAAACATCTTTTTTTTAGGCAATTATCGTTATTGGGTTCTACCATGGGAAGCAAAAGAGATTTTCCACAAATTCTAAAACTATTTGAAACGGGAGCTTTAAGGGCTGTGGTCGATCGTGAGTTTTCCCTCCAAGAAGTGGGTTTAGCCCACGATTATCTCCAAAAAGGCACTCAATTTGGAAAAGTTGTTATCAAAGTAGCTCAATAAAACTTTTGGGATGGTGAAAATCGGGTTGGGTATGGGGATGGTTTAAAGCCCAATAGGAAAGAATGCCCTTCGGATGTTCTAAAACCGCCGAAATGCCTAATTGGAGCTTCTCTTTTTCTATAAGGCTTATTTCGTTAATGGGAATAGAAACTTTCATAGAGGCGGCAGTGGCCCCATGAGAAAGATGAGATAAGGAAAAAAGGTGTGACCCCAGATTGTTTTTTGTTTGGGCGGGGACTCGATAATCTTCAAACTCAAAGACACACCAATTTCCGGTAAAAGAAAAATTCCACTCAAAATAGTGAATCCCACGTTTTAAAAAAATTTCAAAACAGGTGTGATGGTAAAGACCTTCAGTGCGTTTCGGATTTTCAGCAGGGGAGGGCAAATTCAAAGTGGTGATATCACCCGTTAAAGTAAAATCGAATTTCAGATGGTCTCTTTCTAAGAGAGTCTCCACAATAATAGAAAAGGGGCTAGGAGGATTAGAAAAAGGTTTTAGAGAGTGAGATGTCATAGAGATTGAATTTAGGATACAACTAACTCATTGAAATAACAATAGAATAAGGCGTTGACGGTTGCTTCAAGGAGGAGTTTACTTTAACCCAATCAATGGGCGGAATCCGGAGTAACCGAGTCAAATCCTTATGGTGGATGTAAAAAAGTTTAAATCAGAAATAACTCAATGGATGGCAGCCATGGAATCATCAACTCGAGTGCTGATCACATCTCCCGGGGCCGCTGATGGAGATTCCATTGGAGCCCAGTTGGCTTTAAGAACCATGCTGCTCCAAAGATTTCCCAAAGCAGCGGTGAGAATTATCAATGATGAGCCCCTTCCCTTGCGGTATCAATTTTTGCCTGCGGCGGATGTCGTTCACACTCCGGAATCTTTTGGAGCTACCCAGGAATCTTCTACTTTCGATGTGGCGATTATTGTGGATGGAGGCATTGATCGGGCAGGTAGAGTTCGTCCTTATTTTGAAAAAGCCAAAACCACCGTTTTTATCGACCATCATGCCGTGAGTATCGAGTTTCCTTACTCGATTCGGATTGTGGAATCGACCGCTTCTTCCACCACTGAGCTGATGTACCATTTATCTCAGTCTTCCGACTTTAAAACTCGAGTTGATTCTGATTTTGCTCAACAAATCTATTTAGGATTAGTTTTTGACACCGGATTTTTCAGACATTCCAATACCACCCCAGAAGTCATGGAGTTGTCGGCTTTATTGTTAAGAACTGGGTTTGATTTTACTCGAGTTGGGGAACGAGGAATGCTTGAGAGAAGTTTTTCCAGTTTGAAAATGATGTCAGAGACTTTAAATCGGTCCGAATTGACCGGTGAGGGGAAGATTATTTGGAGTGTTCTGCCTCAGCAAACCCTCAAAAAATATCAAGCCACCGATGATGATCGAGAAGGAATCATAGATCATCTTTTTTTAACACAAGGAATTGAAGTCGCGGTTTTGTTTTTTGAACTCGCTTCGGGAAAAACTAAAGTTTCATTTCGCTCTCAGGGCAATATTGATGTGGCAAGTTTTGCTCGGTCTTTAACGGAACATGGGGGCGGTCATAAGAAAGCAGCAGGAGCCTTATTAGAACAATCGATTTGGGATGCGGCCCCTTCCGTTTTAAATCGTCTAGAAAAAGTGGTTGGGGGAACAAAATGAAGAAAATAGTTATCTTCATTTTAGTAGGGTTATTTCAGTTTCCTGTTTTTGCAGTTCATGTTTTATCAGAATTTGAACACTCTCTCTGTGAAGAGGTTAAGTTATCATCGGAACTGCGTGTGTATAAAGATCCGAGTTTATTCGTAGGGGCATTGGGAGAAATGTACAATGACCCTCAGCAGGGTTGGAAAAGCCTGATGAATGAAACTCCGGTCCTAACTCATCTCAGTGGAACTGTAGAATTAATGCGATTGGGAGTCCCTGCCGAGTTTAAAAACTTTGGAGTGATTTCTAAATTATATGAATTGGCCGATTCCCGATTTAAGGTCACGCAGCCCCAAGGTATCAAGAAAGACTCGAAAACTAAACCGCGCACAGGGCCCTTAGTCATTCCAGTTAAAGTGTGTGGCTCTTCGTATGGAGATTCCCTCGGTTTTGTTTTACTAGCTGACTTTCAGCGGGCGCAAAAGCAGAATATCGAAGAGGGAACTTTACCGCCTTCAGTTTATCCAAATCCAGTCCCAGTTCTTAAGAAAAACTAAGCTGCTTTTTTGAGTGTGATACGATTTCTGCCATTCAGTTTGGATTCGTAGAGAAGTTCATCCGCGTATTTGATAAGCTCTTCGTAGGTCTCGAAATTATTGTGGTCAAAAGTGGCAATGCCGATGCTGATGGTAACTTTGAGTTGTTGATTCAAATGGGTGAAATTAGTTTTTTCTATGGTAGATCTGAGCCTTTCAGCGACAGTTTCCGCCGCCATGGGCCCAGTATTTCTTAAAACCACGGCAAATTCTTCTCCCCCGTAGCGACAAGCGATATTTTCGTGTCTTAGTGTTTTTCTAATCAGTTCTCCGATTTCAGCTAAAACTCTGTCGCCCACCAAATGTCCATAGGAGTCATTGATCTTTTTGAAATAATCAATATCCAACATCAAAAGACTTAGAGGGTTCTTATTTCTCCTACTGTAACTAAGTTCTCGAGAAAGAACATCGACAAAAAATCTTTTATTATAGAGTTTGGTGAGGCTATCGCAATTAGCTTGCATGTACTTTTGATTTTGAACCCTTTGATAGTCCGCAAACTCCAAAGAATATTTAAAAAAGAGTCGAGTTCCAATCAGGATGCGATCTCCATTTTTTAAAACCTGATTTTTAATTTTAGTTCCATTGATAAAGACACCGTTGGTGCTTCCTTCATCTTTAAGAGTGGTAGTCTCTCCTTCATTGGAGATCACCGCATGAATTCGTGAAATATGAGGGTCTTCAACCCAAATTTGGCAAGCCCGGTCACGCCCAATTTTCAGAGTTTGATTTTTAAGATTGAATACCTGCCCACTTCCCAAACCTGATAGTTGGGTGAGGCAGGGATCCATCGCTTGTGATGAATCCTCAGATTTCATTCGGGGCGAACCAATCTGAGTCTTTTCCCTCTGTTCTTGATCGTCTTTAAAATCGTTATCGCTCACTTTTGCCTCTTGGTTAACTGGGTCATGACAGTGTGTGAAACGTCTCTTTGTTATCGGCGTTTTCACTCAAGCTCTTTAAGGAATCGCTGCGTAATAAGAATCTCATTGCTCAGGGATAAATAGAGTAGTAATTTTATATAATTGCATAGTTGACGCGCATAATGAGGAGAGCCCATGGCGAACGAACCTACGTTAAAAGAGCTGCTAGAAACCATGATTAGAGCTTTAGTGGATATTCCCGAGGACGTTAAAGTTTCAGAAATTACGGGTGAGCAAACCACTGTATTTGAACTAGTGGTGGCTAAAGAAGATCTCGGAAAAGTGATTGGGAAACAGGGCAAAACCGCTAAGGCTTTAAGAACCATTCTTACGGGTGCATCGACCAAGTTGAGAAAGCGTTCTGTTTTAGAAATTATCGAATAGTCTTTGTGTTCAATCTTGAATGAGTTGACCCCTTTTCAAGATTAACTTCACTTTTTCAGTTTGGACTAATCTTTAAATACCGCTCTAACAATTTCTCGATTCAATTGTGCAATATTTTCCAAAGTGATCTCTTTCGGACAAGCCGCTTCACAGGCCCCAGTGTTTGAGCAATTCCCAAAGCCCTCTTGATCCATTTGAGTCACCATCCCTCGCACCCGTTTTGCCCTCTCGGGATGACCTTGAGGCAATTGGGCCAAGTGAGATACTTTGGCAGAAACAAAGAGCATCGCAGATGAATTTTTACAGCTGGCAACACAGGCTCCACAACCGATACAGGCTGCAGAATCCATGGCACTTTCGGCAGTGTCGTGGCCCACAAGGATACTGTTAGCTTCTGGAGCATTTCCCGTATTTACCGATACAAAACCTCCAGCGGCCATAATACGGTCAAAAGCCGTTCGATCCGTCGACAAATCTTTGATGACAGGAAAAGCTTTGGCTCTCCAGGGTTCAATCACAATGGTATCGCCCTCTTTAAATCTTCGCATGTGCAGCTGACACGTCGCTGTTCCTGTTTCAGGACCGTGAGCATTTCCATTAATCATTAACGAACACGAGCCACAGATACCTTCACGGCAATCATGATCAAACTCAATCGGAGTTTCCTTCTTGTTGACCAAAGAAACATTGAGGACATCCAACATTTCCAGAAAAGACATGTCTGGGGAAACGTGATCGACATGATAATCTACAAAGTTTCCAGGAGCCGAGGGTCCGTTTTGACGCCAAATTTTTAAGTTAAGCTTCATGTTAATTCCCCTTACTTGTAGTTACGTTGGGCAATGTGAGCAAATTCAAAATTGAGAGGCTCCTTGTGGAGTTTGGGTTTATCACCCATAAATTCCCAAGCCGCCACATGAGAGTAATTTGCATCATCTCGTAAAGTTTCCCCCTCTGGAGTTTGCATCTCTTCTCGGAAATGGCCACCGCAAGACTCGCGACGTTCCAAGGCATCGATACACATGAGTTCTCCGAGCTCGATAAAATCGGCGACACGGCCCGCTTTCTCAATTTCCGAACTCAAACAGCGGTCGTCCTGAGGAACCCATAAAGTGCTCCAAAACTCCTCTTTAAGGGTTTTGATTTGTTGGATAGCTTCTTTCAACCCCTTCTCATTTCGGGCCATGCCACAATGATCCCACATGATTTTGCCCAATTTTCTGTGAAGAGTTTCAGCACTTTGATTTCCATTAACTTTTTTGAAACTCTCGATTCTTTCTTTTACGGCTTGGGTAGTTGCTTTGACGGCTTCATGGTCTGATTTGATAGAAGCTAACTTTTCACCCCCAATATAATTACCGACGCTGTAGGGGGCAATGAAGTACCCATCGGCCAAACCTTGCATCAGAGCCGAAGCTCCTAAACGGTTAGCACCATGATCAGAAAAGTTGGCCTCTCCTAAAACGAAAAGTCCAGGGATATTGCTCATGAGATTGTAGTCAACCCACAAACCTCCCATGACGTAGTGAACTGCTGGATAAATTCTCATGGGGACTTTGTAGGGATTCTCATCGGTAATTTTTTCGTACATTTGAAAAAGATTGCCGTATTTTTCCCTGACTTTAGATTCCCCCATGCGTTGAATGGACTCTGCAAAATCAAGATAGACAGAGAGCTTACTGCTCCCCACCCCTCGACCTTCATCGCACATTCTTTTTGCAGCTCGAGACGCCACATCTCTCGGGACCAAATTTCCAAAGGCAGGGTACATTCTTTCTAAAAAGTAGTCTCTTTCATCTTCTGAAATTTCTAAAGGCCCTCGATTGTCTCCGGTTTTTTTAGGAACCCAAACCCGTCCGTCGTTCCTTAAAGATTCTGACATCAAAGTGAGTTTAGATTGATGGTCCCCTGAAACTGGAATGCAGGTCGGGTGAATTTGCGTAAAGCAAGGGTTTGCCATGTAAGCCCCTCTTTTGTGGGCTCTCCAAGAAGCGGTCACGTTACTTGCTTTTGCATTGGTAGATAAGAAAAACACGTTTCCGTAGCCACCCGTCGCTAGAATGACTGCATCTCCGGTGTGGTTGGTAATTTCTCCAGTTTTTAGATCCCGAGTCACTATGCCTCGAGCTTTTCCATCGACAGTGATGAGATCTAACATCTCATGACGAGTGAATAGCTCAACCGTGTTATCTCCCACTTGGCGCATCAGGGAACTGTAGGCCCCCAACAACAACTGCTGTCCTGTTTGTCCTCGGGCATAGAAAGTTCTTGATACCTGAGTGCCTCCGAACGAGCGGTTAGTGAGAGTCCCACCATACTCACGAGCAAAGGGAACTCCTTGAGCTACACATTGGTCAATAATATTCACCGAAACTTCAGCGAGTCGGTACACATTAGCTTCTCGAGCTCGATAGTCTCCACCTTTGATCGTGTCATAGAATAGTCGTTGAACCGAGTCCCCATCATTTTGATAGTTCTTAGCAGCGTTGATTCCCCCTTGTGCTGCAATTGAGTGAGCTCGTCTGGGGCTTTCATGATAAGTGAAGACTTTAACCTTGTAGCCTTGTTCGGCTAGGCTTGCTGCCGCAGAGGCTCCGGCCAAACCCGTTCCCACTACCAAAACCGTATGTTTTCTTCGATTGGCAGGATTCACCAGTTTGTTTTCAAACTTACGTTGGGTCCATTTTTTTTCAATAGGACCGCTTGGAATTTTGGAGTCCAACATGATTAGTTACCTCCGTAAAAGTAGCCATAGATGGGTTGGATGAAAAAACCACCCGCAACCAGTAAAGCAAAAGCCCACCCGATTTTTTTAATCAAACAATTTCTCACACTGAAAAATCCCAGAGATTGAAAAGCAGCAGAAAATCCATGGGCTAAATGCACAAAGAGCACGATCATCGAAAATAAATACCAACCCGAATAAAGAGGGGATTTGAATTTTTCAACGACTAAACGGTGAAGATCTCTCATTTCTACCCCTTGATAGTTTACGGAGTAGTAAGTGCCATATTTGAAACTAATCAAGTGGAGAACAATGAAAGCTAAAACCAAAATTCCAGTCAAAGCCATGTATCGGGAGCCGAAACGGGCATTCTTTTCACAGTTTGAAGCGTTTTGGGAGGGGCCAGTTCCTCGGGCCTGTTTATTTTCTAGGGCCAATTTGAGAGCCAACCCCATGTGAACCACAAACATGGCTAGTAGTCCCGCTTCTGCCAAATAAATTAAAGGGGTCGAAGTGAGTTTGTGGCCGTAGGTGTTGTAAGCCTCAGGACCGACGAACATCAGCATATTTCCTGCCATGTGGGTCAGAACAAAGCCTGAAAGACCGAGTCCAGTGAGCCCAACTAAAAATTTTCTGCCAACTGAGGATTTTAAAAAGGTTTTTAAATGAGCCATAGCTGCCTTTTCTTAAGTTTTTTTAGGGCCATAAATTACGACGGAAAAGGGGGATACGTCTACTGTTTTTCTTTCTAACCATTAAGTTCTAAACCCCCGGCTAAAAACTGATAACCCAATTGCATTCTCAATTTTATGGCCGGGTTAAGATTATAGTTCAAACCCAATCCGACATCACCTTGGAAAAGAGAAGATCCCTTCAACCATCGAGTTCCCCCATCGGTAGTGGTTCTAGAGTCGTATTCGATAGGGCGCAACATAGCTCCAGCAAAGACCTCTAAATGAAAAGTTTCACGAACCGTGTAAATCAATCTGAAATGAGCGGGTACCAAAATAAAAATGTGTGAATACTGTAAGGGCGGGTTCTCAAAAGTTAAACGAGCAAAAGAAAAACCAGGTCCGGTTTCAAAATGGAGAAAAAGCTCGGGGGCGATTCGGTAGATGGGAATGGAAAACAGATGAAGGTTGCTTAAAGCGGCAAACCTTTTTTCGTAAAAGCTTTCGTGAATCAAAGGGGTCCCTACAAGAATAGAGTAACTTACCGATTCGAACCCGCTGGGTCGAACAGGTTGTTGAACCTTGGCGGGTAGTAAGGTTTTGGTTTTTAAGGGTTGATTGGGGCGTTCTAACGGTTTTGGGACAGATTGAGATTTGGGCTTCAGTAATTTAGGGTTGTTTTCTGCATGGGCCTTTAAAACGAAAAAGGGAAAAACTAAGGGAAGGATTGTGATGACTAGGAGGGTTAATTTGGCCATACAAAATGCTTTCCAAGCTGAGAACAGCAGATATAATGCCACATTATGCCGAACATTAATACAACGAAGGAAATGGTTTCAAATCTCTACTCTCGGATGCAGTCTCGCATCGACGAAGTGAAAAAACGGATTAATCGTCCCTATACTTTGGCGGAGAAAATTCTTTTTGGGCACCTTCATGACCCCAAAGGGCAGGAACTTAAGCCAGGGGAAAGCATTTTGGCTCTGCATCCTGATCGAGTGGCTATGCAAGACGCTACGGCCCAAATGGCTATTCTGCAGTACCTAAGTTCTGGAAAGAAACAAACCGCAGTTCCCACGACAGTTCACTGCGATCATTTAATTCGCGCTGAATCCGGCGCCAATGCCGACATGAAAACGGCTTTAGATGAGAACCGAGAGGTTTATGATTTTTTACAAACAGCTTCTTCTAAAGCTGGAATTGGATTCTGGAAACCGGGTTCTGGGATTATTCACCAAGTTGTTTTGGAAAATTATGCTTTTCCTGGCGGATTGATTATTGGAACCGACTCTCATACTCCCAACGCCGGAGGTATGGGAATGGTCGCTTGCGGAGTGGGTGGCGCTGACGCTGTGGATGTGATGGCGGGTCTTCCTTGGGAGGTCAAGTATCCTAAACTGATCGGAGTTCATCTTAAGGGTGAAATGAAGGGTTGGACTTCACCTAAAGATGTTATTTGTAAGTTGTGCGGAATTCTGACAGTAAAAGGTGGAACCAATAGAATCATTGAATATTTTGGTCCGGGAACCCGTTCCATCAGTTGTACGGGTAAAGCCACCATTACTAATATGGGAGCTGAGTTGGGCGCTACGACTTCAGTTTTTCCCTTCGACGATGAAATCGAAAAATATCTTAGAGCGACTCGAAGAGAAGATATCGCAGCTTTAGCAAAACAACACGCCACTCTTCTTCGTGCTGATGAAGATGTTGAGAAGAATCCTTCGAAGTATTTTGATCAAGTGATTGAGATTGATCTTTCTGAGCTTGAACCTCAAGTGGTCGGACCCCACTCTCCGGATGTGGCCAGAGGAATTTCACAGCTCTCAAAAGATGTGAAAGAAAAAGGTTGGCCTGAAAAACTTTCTGCCGCTTTAGTGGGAAGCTGTACCAATTCTTCCTATGAAGATATTTCTCGTTGCATGGATCTAGCGCAACAGGCTGCAGAACATGGAATGAAGTTACCCATTCCGTTTTTAGTGTCTCCTGGATCCGATCAAGTTTTCCAAACTATAAAACGGGATGGACAGTTGGCCGCTTTAGAATCGATAGGTGCGACTGTATTGTCCAACTCTTGTGGCCCTTGCATTGGACAGTGGAAAAGGGGTGATATTAAAAAAGGGGAATCCAACGCGATTCTTAGTTCTTTTAATCGAAATTTTCCGGCTCGAAATGATGGCAATGCTGAAACCCTTTCCTTCATAAGTAGTCCTGAAATTGTGTTAGCTTTAGCTCTGTCGGGCAAGTTGACCTTCAATCCCCTAGTGGACGAACTAACTCCAGCATCGGGCAAAAAATTTAAGTTGGCTCCGCCCAAAAAGGCGCCAGCGATTCCTTCGCAGGGTTTTAAGTTTTCTCAAGAAGGATATGTCGAGCCCCCTTCCGATGGAGCCAAAGTCGAAGTCGTGGTGAACCCAACTAGTAAAAGGTTGCAACTTTTAAAGCCGTTCAGCAAATGGGACGGTAAAGATTTTGAGAAGTTGCCCCTTCTTGTGAAAGTGAAAGGAAAGTGCACTACCGATCATATTTCTCCGGCGGGACCATGGCTTAAATTTAGAGGCCATTTAGACAATATCAGTGACAACATGTTTACTGGGGCGATTAATGCTTACAGTGGACAGGCCGGAACGACTAAAAATATCAACACTTCTGAAACCCAAAGTATTCCCGCCGTAGCTAGGGACTACAAGTCTCACGGGCTTCGTTGGGTGGTGGTGGGTGATGAGAATTATGGTGAAGGAAGCAGTCGAGAACACGCAGCCATGTCTCCGAGATTTTTAAATGGAGCTGCTGTGATTGTGAAAAGCTTTGCTAGAATTCATGAAACCAATCTGAAAAAGCAGGGGATCCTTCCTTTTACTTTTAGTCAGCCACAAGATTACGAGAAAGTCAGAGAAACTGATAGAATCTCAATTTTAGGCTTGAAAGATCTGGCTCCGAAGAAATCTGTCACTGCCGTTTTGCATCACTCGGATGGTAGTGAAGATAAAATCACACTTAACCATTCAATGACCGAAGATCAAATAGGTTGGTTTAAAGCGGGATCGGCGTTGAACTTACTTGCAGGGGTGGGGTGAACGAGAGCTTCACAAAAGTTATTAGGGCAGATAAAAGTTGGCTGTCTTTTGACTTTAAATCTCTCATCCACTACCGAGACCTACTTTTCCTCATGATCCGTAGGGAGTTTGTTTCTAAGTACAAACAAACGCTTCTAGGACCTGCATGGTTTGTCGTCCAGCCCGCATTAATGGCTGTAACTTTCGTTTTTGTCTTTTCAGAAACGATGAAGATTCCTACCGACAGAGTTCCACCTGTTTTATTTTATTTTTCAGGAATTATTATATGGAACTTTCTCTCGGGGGCTTTGGGATCGATTTCAGTTTCTATGCTCCATCACGCTGAACTTTGCAAAAAAGTTTACTTTCCGAGAATTTTCTTACCTATTTCATTACTAGTTTCCTATTTATTTGCATTTCTTATTCAACTGTCAGTTTTAGCGGTTCTTTACTTGGGGGTTAGGTGGGCTGAAAAAGATCCCAGTTTTTCTGTTTCGGATCAAATGGTTTGGGTTCCTATTTGGCTCTTTCAATTAGCCATTTTAAGTTTAGGGGTTGGAACATGGATAGCGGGCTTAACCTCCAAATATCGAGACTTTCATCATTTAACTCAATTGGGGCTCACTCTTTGGATGTACGTTTCTCCCATCAGTTACTCATTGTCTTTGGTCCCTAACCGTTGGAGATGGGCCGTTTTGGCAAATCCGGTATCGTCAGTGATTCTATCCTTCCGATCGGCTCTTTTTGGAACCCCGGGACTTGAGTTTAAGGCTCAAGCTGTTTCAATGTTAGTTTCAATCGCCATTTGTGTGACAGGCATTTTGTTTTTTAACAAAGCTCAGAGGAGTTTCATCGATACAGTATGAAACCGATCATTGAAGTACATCGTTTGTCGAAGTCCTATCGGCTTGGGCAAAGAGGGTTTGGATCTTTACGAGATTCCTTCCAATTTTGGTGGAAGGAGACCTTAAAGCGAAAAAACACTCAAGAGGCTCCCGAATTTCCCGGGGCTTTTTGGGCTTTGCGAGACATTTCTTTTCAAGTTCAAGAAGGACAAGCTATTGGCCTGTTGGGTAAAAACGGAGCTGGTAAATCCACGTTGTTAAAAATTTTAGCTAGTTTAACCGAACCCTCGGAAGGGCATGCGGTAATTCGAGGTCGCTTGGCCTCTTTACTTGAAGTGGGCAGTGGGTTTCATCCCGATCTCACGGGACGAGAAAATATCTTTTTGAACGGTGCATTTCTTGGAATGAAAAAAAAAGAGGTAGCTCGTCAATTTGACGCCATTGTAGATTTTTCTGAAAACGAAGCTTTTATCGACACCCCCGTGAAACATTATTCCAAGGGCATGTACACTCGTTTGGCGTTCGCCGTTGCGGCCCACTTGAACGCTGATATTCTTCTTTTGGATGAGGTTTTAGAGATGGGAGATATTGCTTTTCAAAAACGTGCTATTGAAAAGATGATCCAAAGAAAAAATGAGGGTAAAGCAATTTTGTTTGTCTCACACGATTCGGAACGAGTTGAGGCTCTTTGTGATCGGGCCGTGACTTTGTCTCAGGGTAAACTGATTTATGAAGGTGATATGAAAGAGGGAATGCAACGATATTTGACTAGCCCAGGTTCCTCATCCATTCTTAATGCATGACAACACTATCTTCTCTCCCATCAGCTTGGCTAGAACATGACAAGAAAATTAAACCGTATCTTTGGAGCCATCGGGTTCTAGGCATCGGAAGAACCTGCTTAACTTTAGCTCTTTTGGTTTGGTTTGTGGTAAGTCTTCGAGCTTTTTATTTAGAGATGTATTTAGAAAGAAATATCTCTCAACCTTTTTTAGTTTGGTTGGCCTACTTTGGAATAGTGAGTGCGGTGCTTGAGGTGTGTACTTTCCCTTTTAGTTTAGGTCATCATTGGGTAGAGAGGTCGCATCACTTGTCCAAGCAAAGTTATGTGAGTTGGTTCTGGGACAAAGTGAAGGGTTGGATGGTTGGAGGAGTTCTGGGGATTTTGTTTCTTGGGATTCTCTATCTCTGTGTCGCGCACCTTGAAAATCGGTGGTGGCTGGTAACCGCTGTTTTATTTGTGGGAGTCTCGATTGTGCTCGCTCAGCTAGCTCCCGTGGTATTGATTCCTATTTTCTTTAAATTGGAACCAATGGAAGCAGGGCCTTTAAAAGAACGACTTCTTAAAATGTGTGAAAACTTTGGTGTGCAAGTGAAAGAGGTCTACCATTTAGGGATGGGTGAAAAGACTGAAAAAGGAAATGCTGCTTTTGTTGGCCTAGGAAGAACTAAAAGAATTATGATTGGAGATACTCTTTATAAAAAGTTCTCCGCGGATGAAGTTGAAGCGGTATTTGCTCACGAATTAGGCCATCAGGTTCATAACGATCTTTGGAAAGGGATTATATTGTCGAGTCTTTTTCTGTTTGTTGTGTTTTATGTCGTTCAAACCCTTTTGAGCCTTTATGTACATCCTTACTTTCAAACAGAGATGATTCATCCTTTTGGAGTCCTTTGTTTTCTAGTTGTTTTTTCTCTTGTTCAAATTCCCGCAGGATTTGTTCAAACCTTGTTTTCTCGTTGGCGTGAGCGACTTGCCGATCAATTTGCATTTGAAAGAATGGGGACTGGAGAAAAACTAGCCGATTCTTTAGAAAGATTAACTTATCAAAATCAGGGACTGTTTAAACCCAACAAATACATCGAATTTTTTACCTATTCTCATCCTGCACCTTGGAGGCGAATCTTAAAGCTTCGAGGAGCTCAAGGCTAGTTCGATGAAAAGGGTCATTTTAGTTTTATTGGGGTGTTGGAATGTCATTTTTGCCATCATTCCCTTCATTGAATCTGAAACTAAAGCGGTTCAAACTCCTACTGTGATTTTGGTGTCGATGGATGGGTTCCGAGCCGATTATTTTGATAGAGTCAAGACTCCTCACTTTGAAGCGTTTAGACGTTCAGGCACTCAAGCCGCAAATCTAAAGCCTGTTTTTCCCTCGGTAACTTTTGTAAATCATTATTCTATAATCTCTGGTAGGTTCGCTGAGCACCATGGGATAGTGAATAACTCCATGTGGGACCCGAAGACTGAAAGAACGTTTGAGATTTCGGATTCGGATGAAGTGAATCGAAGTGACTGGTGGGAAGGGGAGCCTATTTGGGTGACTGCGGAGAAACAGGGAGTTACCACAGGGACCATGTTTTGGGTGGGAAGTTCTGCTGAAATAGCTGGAAAGAGGCCCACTTATTGGTTGCCTTACGATGAAAGTTTTTCGAAAAATCAGCGAGTAGACAAAGTTCTGGAGTGGTTAGACCTTCCTGAATCGAAAAGACCTAAACTCATCACTTTATACTTTGAAGATGTCGATCAGGCAGGGCATCGGTATGGACCCCATTCTGAAGAAGTGGCTCAAGCCATTTCGAAATTAGATGAAGCTTTCGGTCGGCTCTTAACAGGTCTTAAGGCGCGAGGTCTTGAGAATAAGACTTATATTCTTTTGGTATCGGATCATGGAATGGCTGAAGTGAAGCGATCAAACCGCATTAGATTAAAAAACTATATCCAGGGGAGTGAGACTAGAATCGTAGGAAAAGGGGCCTTGAGTTTAGTTTGGCCCAAAGATGAAAATGCCAAGCTCAATATTTTGGAAAGGGTTAAAAAACTCCCCGGCCATTTTAAACTTTTTAAAAAGGAGTCGATCCCAGAAAGATTTCATTATTCCGAACACAGAAGAATAGCGCCGCTGGTGTTTTTAGCTGATGAAGGTTGGTATTTAGATAGCGGAGTTCTTCCTTCATTAAAACCGGAGGTTTTCGGTTTGCATGGGTATGATAACGACAACAAAAATATGCAGGCTATTTTTGTGTGGAAAGGACCAGGGGTGCAACCTGGAAATAAAGTGGGTGAGGTCCAAAATGTGGATATTTATTCTCTTTTAGCCCATCTCTTGAAAGTTGAACCCGCGAATCATGATGGCAATCTTCAGCGTATTAAAAAAGTGTTACAATACTAAAGAGGTGAACTTCGTGGATACAAAAATTCGATTGAGCTCATTCGTGCTAGTTGGGATGACTGGTTTCTTTTTTTACACCCCTATTTTAAAGGGACAGGACCTTTCGTCAGAGCAAGAACAAGCTTTGAGCGGAGCTGTGGAAGAGTTGACGGATCCTGCTAAACGTTCTGAAAATTTGAAAAAGGATCCTAAAGCTGCAAAATCAGATGAAATGGTGAAAGAGGTGGGTGGAGAGTATTCGGAGGAAATTTACGGGTTGGCTGGAGAAGTGATGCAATCTCTTGTGAAAAAAACTCAAGGTGATCCGGATAAAATGGAACAGTTGCTTAAAGATGCAGAAAAAAATCCCGAAGCCTTCGCTAACACATTTACGCCTGAACAGAAAAAAGCTTTGAAAGAGCTTTCAAAGAAGATAGAGAAATCCAAACAAAATAAACTCCCTTAGTTAGCCATGGTGGGATGATCATTTGATGTAGATGCAGCTACTGCCAACGGCTTTTTGGTAAATCCAAAATTTTCCAAACCCGCTAACGTGAGCACTTGGGAAATGTCTTTGACTAGATGAAAAGTCATGTGGGTCTTCACTTCATCGCTGACATCTCTTAGATCCCCCGCATTTTTTTCAGGAATTAGTACAGTGGTCACTCCAGCTCGGTGGGCTGCAATGACCTTTTCCTTAATTCCACCGACGGGTAAAACATTCCCACGCAAGGTGATTTCCCCTGTCAGAGCCAATTTGCAGGAAACAGGTTTATTTTGAAGTAAGCTTGCTAAAGCTAAAAATATTGCGGTCCCTGCCGATGGCCCATCTTTGGGGATCGCCCCAGCCGGAACGTGAATATGGAAGTCCGATTGGTCAAACTTGATCTCTAATGATTTTCCAATCTGCGAACGCAGTAAGCTTAGAGCTATTTGGGCTGATTCTTTCATGACATCACCTAACTGGCCAGTTAGGGTGAGGCCTCCTTTTCCTTCCATTCGAGCCACTTCAATTTGAAGAATTTCCCCACCGACCGGAGTCCATGCTAAGCCCGTCACAATTCCAGGTTTAACTTCGGACTCAACGACTTCTGGAAATAACTTTTGAGGTCCTAAAATGGATTCAATGTCCTTCTCTCGAACAGTAATTGAGGAGGGTGGATTTTCTGCGGCCAACTGTTCGGCCGCACTTCGGCACAGATGCGCCAATTCTCGAGTCAGATTTCTAACCCCGGCCTCTCGAGTGTAGGACTCTATGACATGCCCTAGAGCTTCATCGGTGATCTTCAGGGTTTCAGCAGCAATTCCATGATCAGATAGTACTTTGGGAATGAGATGCCGTTTTGCAATTTCAATCTTCTCTAGCTTGGAGTAACTACTCATTTCGATAATTTCCAACCTGTCTCGTAAAGCAGGCGGGATAGTTTCCAGCATGTTGGCAGTGGTCACAAAAAAAGCGTTGGAAAGATCGTAGGGAACATCTAAATAGTGATCGACAAAAGTATGATTTTGTTCGGGATCTAAAACCTCTAGCAAAGCCGAAGAAGGATCTCCTCGAAAATCGTTTCCTAATTTATCAATTTCATCAAGTAAAATCAGAGGGTCTTTGACTTGGGCCCTTTTCATGGCCTGAATAATTCTTCCAGGCATAGCTCCAATATAGGTCCTTCGGTGACCTCTAATTTCAGCTTCATCCCGTACCCCACCTAGACTGATACGAACAAAATTTCTACCAAGGGCTTTAGCCATCGATTGAGCAATACTCGTTTTTCCTACTCCTGGGGGACCCGCAAGGCAGAGAATCGGCCCCTTCATATCTTTCTTGAGTTTGGCTACTGCCAAAAACTGCAGAATTCTCTTTTTAACTTTTTCAATTCCGAAATGTTCGGCTTCTAAAATTTCTCGAGCGGCTTGAAGATTAATTTGATCACTCGGAGTTCCTGAGGTTTTAGACCAGGGTACTGCCAAGAGCCAATCCAAGTAAGTTCTAATCACATGATGCTCGGGAGAAGCCTTAGGGATAGCATTGAGGCGCTTAAGTTCTTCTCGAGCGATCTTAAGGACCTCTTCTGGAAATCCGGCTTCTTCAATTTTTTTTGCCATTCCATCGTTGGATTTACTTTCTTCGCCCAATTCTTCCGAAATGGTTTTCAATTGTTCTCTTAAAAGCTGTTCTCTTTGATCTTTCGTTAAGCGATCCATCATTTTGTTCTGGATCTCATTTTGTAACATGAGCTTTTCCTTCTCTCTGATCATCTCAGAAAGAAGTACATTGAGCCTTTCCTCTAAATCAGAAATCTCTAAAAGTTTCTGTTTGGAGGCAGTGTTAAGATGGATAAAAGTACAACCCAAATCGGCCAATTGTGCTGGGGCTTCAATTTGGTTGATGAGTTTAATCAAAGCGTCGGCGCCGGGAGTACCCGACAAAGTGAGGATGGTTTTGCCGATTTGCCTAATTTCGTTCGCTAAAGCTTCAGCCCTTTCAGTGTCGGTTGAAGCAATTTCAGGCAGTTGAAAACCTCGAGCCGCTAAATATCCCTCATGCTCAACGAGTTCAGTGATTTGGAAACGAAAAAGACCGTTGGCAACAATTTGTAAACTTTCTTTTTCAAGGTGTGTAATTTTAGAGATCAAACAAACAACGCCGACACTATACAGATCTTGAGTTTCAGGTTTTTCTTTTGAGGGGTCTTTTTGAGTGACAATAAGAAGCAAATCCCCCATTTTTTGAGCTTGTCTCACCGTTTTGATACTTTTCGTTCTTCCTACAATCAAAGGCACTGCGGTATTGGGAAAAAGCACGGTATTTCGTACAGGGAGAACCGGGATAAGTTCTGGGATATCTATATTTTTGGTTGTTCCGTCCATATTCGACCACCTTACATATGAGAGTATGGGATCCCTTCTAAAAAGGTCAATGACGAGATATAAAAAAACCCGCTTTTTCTAGCTATTTAGGGGAGAAAAGGGACTATTCAAGCTGGCTCGAGCTATGTGGGGCATAAGATGAGGCGAGGGCGACTAAGGATGAAATGAAAAAAGGGCTCCCGAGGGAGCCCTTGAAATCAGGAAATAACCTTTAAGTTATTTTCGACGCATTTTCTTGACGCGCATTTTTTTCTTGGCTTTACGGCGTCGGGCAAGGGCTGGATTTTGGCGTTGCTGCTGTCTTCCTCTTCTTAATTTAGCTTTTCTTTGCGCCTTCTTTTTAGCCGTTTTTCTTTTTGCCATTTGGGTCTCCTTGTTCGAACTTTAACTTTGTTATCCAGTAAAGACCCTTAGTATAATTTGTCTGTTTAACTTGGCAATTAAAAACATGAGATTGTTAGGATAAAATGCGCTGATGACACAATTGAAATATTTTACTCTGTTTTTGTGGGTTCCATTTCTTTTCGCTAAAGATCTGGTGGTGGTGGGAGAGAATTATGTTCTCTTTCAGAATGAAAATAAAACTCCTGTTGTTAAGACCGGGATAGAACCTTTGAGTTGGGTTTTTGACAAAAGTGCTTGCCGACTTTGGGTGACTTCCGACAAGGGACTAAAACTCTCAAGCTACCGTAGGGGATATTTAGAATCCGAGAGAGAGTTTTCCGGAACGCTCATTTCTGAAATCGAAAATAATCAGTTTTTTTCTTTAAGCAGCGATTTTAAAAAGGTCCATCTTTGGAATAGTGAAGGAGAGCTTGTCTCTGAATTGAGCCATCCTGGGGGAGCTTATTTAAAAAGAATCGGCCGCTTATCTTCCGATAATTTTTGGACTCTCAATCAAGGGGCTAGAAGTGGAAGTAAGCAGGACTTGTGGTTGTCTCGGTTAGATGAGAAGGGACAAGTGATTAATGAGCTAACGGTAGAAACTCGGAGTGAACTTTGGGGGGCAAGCAAGGTTATTTTAAATGAGTCCACAGGAACATTGTGGTTGGGGTATTCCATGACAACCCCTCAACACACTTATTCACCTCAAATAAAAAAAATTTCAAGTCATTGGACCATTGAAGATAGTTATCAATGGAAAGATCGGGGATTGTTTTTCGATAGTTGTTTGGATCGCGAAGGTAATGTGTGGGTGGCTAGGGATATTCCCACCATGCCTTACACTGTTCCTGTTTACAGCTTTTTGGAGAAACTTCTGGAGTCATCGGTCAGTCACTCGGGGTTGGATCTAGACACCAATCTTCTGGTGGATTCCATGACTTGTCATGAAGATGCCATTTATTTGGCTGTCCGATCGATTCTTGGAGGAGAAAACAAACAGATTCTTAAGTGGTCTAAAGATTCAGGAAAGCGCCCAGAAACGGTGCTTCGATTGCCCGATAAAGCCCAACAGATCTGGGTGTGTTATTAATTATGCTCAGAGTTCTTCTAGCTCAGCAAAACCTAAAGTTTTCAGGTGTGGGCGCAAAGACAAAACGCTTTCATTAAGTAGAGTGAATGTCGGAGTGTAAATGGGAGATGAGGCCCCAGGTTGTTTTACCAGTGAAGTCACCCTTTGAGCGATAGCTTGCGAGGAATCTAGCCAAGTCACTTTTTTGGGAGAAGCAAGTGTGAGTTCAGTTGATAAAAGCGGAAAATGGGTGCAACCCAAAACGATAGTATCAATGGCATCACGATAATCCTCAGAAAAGAAGGGAGCAACTTCTGTCTTGATTTCATCTAATTTGATAGGCAGCCCACGAAGTTTCTCCTCTGCCAATTCAACAAGGCGCGAGGAGCCTACCTTAATTACTTTACAATCCTTAGCATACGCCTCAATCAATTGGTCAGTGTACGGTCGTTGGATGGTTCCGGGAGTCGCTAGAAGCCCGATGGTTTTTGAGTGAGATTGAGCCGCTGCAGGTTTGATCGCGGGAACCACTCCAACCATGGGAACACTAAAAGTGGATCTTAGAGATTCTAAAGCAATGGTGCTTGCAGTGTTACATGCAATGACTATTAATTGAGGACTGTAACGTTCAATTACCCTTTGGGTCATTGATTGGATACATCCAACCACCGTATCAGCGGATTTCGTACCATAAGGAAAGTTTTTATTATCACAGGCGTAAACGATGGAGACTTGAGGCAAGGCTTCTTTAATCGATTGGAAGATACTTAGTCCCCCAACCCCAGAATCCAGCACAGCGATGGTTTTTTTTTGTGAACTCATTGGGCACCGATTTAAGTGTATTCAATTCAGTTCAGTCAATAATTGAGTGACTTAAGCCACCTAAAAACGGAAAAAGTCTTAGGTGTCTAACATCCATGCGGCAAAAACTACATTAAATTAATGGCTTGTCACGATGAAAGAGTGGAATAGCTAAAAGTTTGTCAGAAGACTAGGGGTTTTACAGTTGTAAACTTTTGGTACTTGATTTGCTGTATGATAAGAGTGTCGGGGAAAATTTTCCGGGGGGGAATCAAATGGGAAAAGGGTATTGGGGTCGTTTCTTTTTTGGGGTTGGGTTAATCTCTCTTTCAATGCATCACCGAGTTATTCGGGCGGACGATTACTGGCGACCTAGCAGTTCGCACTATCAGAATCAGGAAAGCCGAGTGGACTGCAGTATCTATCGGTCGGTCTTTGCGAATACCCAGGAAACTCTGAGCAAAAGATTAAACGATCATAAGGAAGTCAATTTAACTACTAAGACCTATTTCAAAGCTCTAACGGATTGCCAGAAAAAAAATGGATTGAGCTCAAACAATGTTTCAGACTTTGACGCAAAGACGGCAGAAATGTGTGGAGAGGCTTACGACCAATGGCTCATGGAGGGAACTCATCTTTTGACCATCGAGGAAGAAATTTCGATGTTGAAGACCGAGTTAGAAACGCTTAAAGGGGCGGTGAGTCGCAAATGTCTCCCTACCCGATTGGCTCAATTGAAATAGTGGGTTTGAGACTCTCTGGCATGGTAAACTGTTGGGTATTGTGAACCCAATTTCAAATTTCTCCAAAGCCTCTTCCGCCCAGAAGGTAATAGCTTTTTTTATCTTTGTGGCTGCAGAGGGTTTTTCTCTCTACCGTTTGTTCTTTGGAGTTAATTTTTTTGATGAACCTTTTTATTCGGGCATCCCTTTAAGATTTGTTTTGGGCCAAAAATTGTTCATCCACGAACAGTTCTTGTTGCAGTCATTTGGCCTTGTTTCTTACCCTCTCATCAAGTTGCATTCCTTTTTCTTTCAGGGAACTGATTATATGGTTCTTTATCTTAGGTTTTGTTACTGGTTCTTTTACCTCGCTTTAGCCTTAATTCTCTTTCGATGGCTTAAAAAAATGATCACGGCCCCTTCTGCTTTAATCATCTCAAGCTCCGTGGGTTTGTTTTTACCGGGGAACATTCCCACCTTGAGTTACAACACGTTGGGGACTTTTTTCTTAATATTGGGACTTTTTTTATTGTTCGAGGCAGTTCAAAAAAAAAGAGGTGCTTGGTATTTTAGCGTCGGGATCAGTCTGGGGTTGAGTTGCCTTTCTTATAACACGCTCTTAGTGAGTATCCTCTTAGTGTTGTTTTTGATGGTTTGGGGAAGGGAGACTCGAAAGTTTTGCTGTTGGTATATATTGGGAGTTTTTTTAGTTGGAGTTTGGCCTTTGATACTTTTTCTACAAAGGTGGCACTTTGTTGAGACTGCCATTTTAGTCTCAAAAGAGTATGGATATTCCTCAAATAAGTTCCTCTATTTTTTTACGGCTATCCATAAGTTATTTCCCAAACAAGTGATTGCTGTTCTTGTTCTGTTTTTTGGGAGCGCTTTTTGGTCAAAAACAAAAAAAGAGGTTGCGTTCGTAGGACTGGTGACAGCCATTCCTGGAGTTTCCTATCTTCTGAGTCAATTATCGACCTCGGGGTGGGCGGTCTATCCTTTTTATCTTTCAATACTGAGTTTAATTCCTTTCCAGATCATTAAAAAAGAAGATCGAATCAGGAAACTTTTTGTGTGGGTTTTTGTTCCATCTTGGGTCGCGGGAATCGTGGCCGGTGTTTCTTCAAATGTGGGTTATACAAACAGCCAGGTGGGCCTGGTGCCCGCGTTTTTAACCGGACTTATTTTTGTAGCGTTTTTTGTACAATCTCAGTCCAAAGTAGATTTTAGAATCCAAAGTTTAGCCTTGGGATTGCCTGTTTTTTTGGCGTTTTTTAATCCCATCAATATTTGGGACGAGTCTCCAAAAGAGTTGCTTACCTCCCGAGTCGATGAGGGTCCCTTCAAAGGGTTGTTCACGACCCCACAGAAACAACAATACTTAGTTTCGGTGCAGAAAGAACTTCGCAGTTCGTTAGATTCTCGAGGTCCACTTATGATTTTTCCTAACTTTACAGCTGGGTACCTGATAGCTGGGATTCCGCCTGCCTCTGGAGTGATTTGGTACCAAAATCCCAAGGGAGGTGTCGATGGGTATTGGGCTAGGGCCTATTTGGATGAAATGAAACCTACATCGAGACTTGTGAGAATGAAGAACTGGTACTCTACTCCTGAATTAAATCAAAAAAACTATTTTGATCCTCAAAGTCCTATCAATCAAATGATAGAGAAAAAACACGTTCTAGTGAAAGACACCCCTTATTTTGAATTATTCCGGCCTCGTTTTAATTAATTCCGATTGGTTTTATTGAGAGGATTGAATTAATTCTTAGTTTAAAAAATGGGTTTTCGTGAGGCTGGTTTAACTTTTCCTGAAGATAAAAGCCGAGAGACCACTTGAGAGCATTTTTCTGCGAAATCAGAATTGACTTGGGTTGAGTTAAATAAATTAATGATATGATTTTCTAGCAACTCTGCAGACTCAAAAGATCCGTTCACTCCCAAACGTTTAGCTCCATTGGGGTAATGGCGCGAAGCAAATAGTCCGTTATCAAAAAGGGCATTGATTACAATCTCGGGTTTGTCTACCCAAAGATGGTATCGCCAGAGGTTAGCTTTTGAGTTCCAGGCTAGATCCGGGCCGATGATTGCTTGATAGATTTCATTAAGAGTATTTCGATGGTTCCATTCCAGTGAGCTTTGTTGAACCACTTGAGAAAAATAACTTTCACCGTTAGTCAATTTTTCGGCCCCGTCATCTATCCAGGGAAGTTTTCGAACCTCGGAATAATCCACTACACTGCCTCCGGCTAAAGCCATTTTCCAAAAGGATTCTAACCATTCATAGCGTCTGTGAATTTCAATTTGAGAAGGGTGTGATGAGGGCTGAATAGTGAGAGGCACCTTACAATAACCAATAGCTCCATACCCCAGATCCACAAATTTCCCCTTCCCTGTACTAAAAATGAGAAGATCGGAGTTACAGGATTTTGGTAAATGGGTTTCGGGAGGAGAAAGACAAGCGTCGATGATCACCGAGTTAAAGTAGGGCGATAAACTTTGAACCTCTTCCTGTGTCCAGCTCACTCCAAAGTGATTCACTAGAACAATGCCAGTATTCG
Source organism: Deltaproteobacteria bacterium (assembly GCA_900299195.1). Classification (GTDB taxonomy): domain Bacteria; phylum Bdellovibrionota; class FAC87; order UBA2466; family UBA2466; genus UBA2466. Next base: position 65,656 of record OMIX01000064.1, on the reverse strand, counting down.
GCTGTTTTTGTTCCTCGATTTTTTTTAAAATAATTTCGGAGCTGAAACCAAAGTCAAACATCTCTAGGTGTTTGTTTTTTGAAATCATGAGAAAAGGGAGAGAAAAACAAACATTGCTTGGAATGAACCAAGTTGTAATATCGGTTCTTTGGTCGATATAAGCAGAGAGGATTCCTAAAGCTCGATTGGCCAAAATGGGATGATTCATTTTTTAAAGTATTTTTGGAAGGCTGGTTGAGGAAACTGTTCCTTCAAATTTTCAGGTCGAAAAACGGTGTATGTCACCTCATACAAAGGGTAAGAGGTGTTGAGGCAACAGAACCGACTCAACTGGCTTTGAATGAATGAAAAGACTTTTTCAGGGGACAAATAAAATAAGTGGCCATCTCGGAATGTTGAGTAGGTGGTTAAAGCATTAAAGGAGATACCTATTTTGCAATGGTCATACATGGCCTTAATCATTTTAAAAACGAACGATTCCCAGTCATTTATGGGTACAGAGCCCGGAATATTAAAAGTTCCGCTTAAGACTACAAAGTCGAAAGTTTCTTTAAAGCTAGGATCAAGAATATCAGCATTAACAACATTAGCTCGGGGCCAAAGTTTCTTTGAGGCCTCTACCATCTCATCTACAATCTCAATGCCTGTGTAATCATGGGCGATGTTGAGCTTGTTTAAAAGACCGTGAAGGTCACACAACCCGGAACCCACATCGCAGATGCTAAAATGGGTCGATTTGTGTTTGAATAGTGGATTTAGGAGTTCTAAATGTCGTTCTTCTTGAGTAATGAGATCGTTTTGAAATGTTCCCTTGGGACTGATTCCATGCTCTAAAAAATTGGGACGGTAGGTTTCAATTTGTTTTTTGATGATTCTATCCATGGATTTGCCCATCTTGGAAATTAAGCGTGTTTTGAACAATAAACAACGGTCGTTGTCTGACCTCACTATAAATATTAGACAGATATCTACCTATGATTCCCAAAACCAGCATCGTTAAACTTCCAAAGAAAGACATAAAAATCAAAAGCGTGGTATAGCCTGGGGGAACATCGGGATATAAAAAGTACTTGGTGAGAGTGTAAACACCAAGAACGACGCTGGTTAGAACTGCAAACAGACTGATATTGATGAGATAATTTAAAGGTTTGTTGGTCATGGTAATGACAACATCTAGCATGAGATGAAATCTTCTAAAAAATCCATAATTTCCTTTACCAGCTTTTCTCTTGCGATTGTTAACTTGAAGAATCTTGTAATCCATCCCTATGTCGTGTGTGATCCCTGCTACGATCCGAATTCTCTCTTCATACGAGTTGTAGAGGTTAATAAATTTTCTGCTGAAAGCTTTCATCATCAATTGGTTGGGAATGATTTGGACTTTTAGAACCGAGTTCATGATAAACCAAAAGACTTTTGAAGTAACCTCGTCTTTCCAGTGGTTTCTCACCGTTGAAGTGGTGTAAACAATATCCACTCCATTTTGAATTTCTTTGACCATTTGGGAAATTGCTTCTGGAGGATTTTGAAGATCTCCATCCATGACGATGAGAATATCACCTGAAGAGTGCCGTAACCCAGCACTGACGGCGACTTGTTGACCAAAGTTACGACTTAACCTAATTCCTTTGATTTCTGGGTGCTTATTAGAGACTTCATTGATTTTAGACCAACTTGAATCGGTACTTCTATCATCCACTAAAATCAGCTCCCATTGGGCAGAGCATTTTTGGGTCTCCTGGATAATTTCTTCGACCAATTCTGAAATGCTAGGCGCATTGTTATAGATGGGACAAATGATTGAAAGTTTCATGTTATGCCTTTTGAAAAATTAATCTGATTCTTTCCCGATGGAGACAATCCCTTTAACAGAGAAGAGATCGTAATTTCCCCCAACTATGTTTCTAGCTGCGAGTAACCCAGTTTTTACTGAGTGGTGCATGTTATTCCATTTATAGAGACTGTTTCTACCAGCTAGAATGAGCCCATCCATCTTTTTAAATTCTTCAAAAATAGTATTAATGTAGTTTTTGTAGCCCTTGAAATATACGGGATAAGCCCTAGGTAAACGAATGATTTCGTGCGCTATTGGAGATGAGCCCGAAGTGAGTTTCATACGATTCATTTCACTTAAAGCTAAATGAACTAGCTCTTCATTTTTCAGTTTCCAGAGTTCGTCGCTTTCCCAGCAGTTGTATTCGACGCAAATTCCACATCGGGTCCCATCACCTAAACCCAACTCGTGATTTCCAAAGTTGGTGATTCTCAACGCTGAAATAGAAGGGTCATGAATATCAATCCAGTGCTCTTTAAAATTTTGGACCGCCTCTTTTTGAAATACTAAATTCACTAAAATAAGATTTCTATACTTCAATTGGGAGAGTGCGCTACGGGTTCGTTTTTCGTTTATGAAATCATTAGGCTCAAGAATGGAGTTTAAGTGGTCTAGGTGAATCGTTGAAATAATATGAGTGAACTCCTCTGGTTCTTCGTTGTTATTGAAAGTTACTTGAAAACCTGAGGGAGTTTTTTGGATGCGCGTGGCTTCACATCCCATCCGTAATGTCACATGTTTGGAATTTAAAATTCTGTCAGTTTGTTTTTTATAAAGAGTTTCGGAACCTCCGGTTGGGAATTCAAAAGTTTTTATGATGAAGTCTTTGTCTTTGGTGAGAGATTTTAGGACCATTTTGAAGAGTGACGATTTGATTCGTTGTCCCGCCCAGTCTGGGGCCATTTGCGAGCAAGGAATTCCCCATATTTTTTCGTTATAGACTTTAAAGAACCTTTGAAATAACTCAGTTCCAAAGTTGGATTTGACCCAATCTTCAGCGGAATCAATAGAGGGTTTTTTAGTGCGGTCAACCAGATAGCTCATCACAATTCTAAAGACAGCGATAGGTCCGAGTTTAATGACAGTGTCTAAAAGGTTGAGAGGTGATTTAATAAATTTCCCATCGTAAAAGATACGATTGTTACGATAGTAGGTTTTCATTTGATCGCCGGCGATGCTCTTCCAGAATTGAGTCACCTCTTTATCTTTATCGAAATAAATATGAGGTCCCAACTCAAATTTCAACCCAGCTAATTCAAAAGTTCGAGAGAGTCCCGCCACTTCATGGGAACGTTCTACTATGGATGCCTGTACTCCTAACTTGTCGAGCTCGATCGCTGAGGCTAAGCCAGTAAAACCAGCTCCTAAAATCAACACTTTTTTATGGGACATGCGCGCCTCTTGAAAAACAGGGTTGGACATACTTCATGTAGCTTGCAGCATTTTTACCGCAGTTGAAGAGCAGATCTAGAATGGTGACGGCATGTTCAAAGGGACCCCACAGCTGGGGATATTCCGGATAGCCGGAGTAATCAAACCAAGTTACCCCAATATGGTGCTTGGAAAAAGCATCTTCCTTCAGGTACTCCTTAGCTGCGGGACCTGATACATAAATCTGAGCTCCTGTTTGAAGACACAGATTGACAAGCCTTTCTGTTTTGTCGCCTTCAAGCTGATACTGTCCCGAGTCTGTGATTTTTGTTTTGATTCCTAGGAAAGAACAAATTTTTTCGATCAACGCTCTATTTAGTTGAGATAGGGAAGAGAAGGTTTGCAAAAGGTAAATCGGCTCTAAAAGTTCTGATACTTCTTCGTAATAGGGAGCACGTTTATAGTTACTGGCGAGGGTTTTCCAATGAGTTATCTGCCATTGGGAGTTAGGGAGAGTGACTTCTTTTATTTTTCGACTGATGTCTTTTCCGACGGGAATGCTAATCCATTCTATTCCTTTAGGAGTTTTGATTTTATTTCGATTTCGCCAATCATTTTTAGTGAATTGGACATCGTCATAAAACACAAACTCGTCTACCGAGGCTATTAGATCAAAATAGCCTTTCCATGGAATATAATTAGATTGAAGAATCGCAATTTTTTTCATTTTTGCGCTAAGAGTCAGGGTTTTAAAAGTTGTAGCAAGATATCTTCTTCTTCGATTGTATCAGCGCGAGATTTGTAAAGGAATGGGGGAGTAGTAACGCTGGGCATTGGAGGAAGACAGCATTCTGTTTAACGAGATTGATGGCTTAGTAGCCATTTGATATACTTGTCTTACATTCCTGATTTTATTCATTATTCATTGTGGTCTCCCGAAAACTTATGAAAAAAACACCTACTATCTCATTCAATCAACCCTGTTTAGTCGGCAAAGAACTGATCTATATTGCAGATGCTATTCATAAACAACACGCTTCGGGAGATGGTTTCTATACAAAGCTCTGTCACGATTTCTTTGAAAAAGAATTTTCTATCCCTCGTGCACTACTGACCACCTCTTGCACCCATGCCTTAGAGATGGCAGCGATTTTGTGTGGGATTCAACCTGGAGATGAGGTGATTGTTCCCTCTTTTACTTTCACCTCTACCGTTAATGCCTTTGTCTTAAGAGGAGCGACTCCTAAATTTTGCGATATCCGCTGGGACACTAAAAATATCGATGAACGGTTGATTTCTCAACTGATCACTCCTAAAACCAAGGCCATCATTCCAGTTCACTACGCGGGAGTGGCGTGTGAGATGGATAAGATCATGGAAATAGCCCGAGAAAATGAGTTGTTCGTTATCGAGGATAATGCTCAGGGTATCTTTGGAACTTACCGGGGTAGGGATCTAGGGAGCCTAGGAGATTTAGGCACTTTGAGTTTTCACGAGACCAAAAATATTAACTGCGGCGAAGGCGGGGCTTTGTTCATTAATAATTCTCGATTTATCGAGCGAGCTGAGATTATTCGTGAAAAGGGAACTAATCGTAGTCAGTTCTTTAGAGGGGAAATAGACAAGTACGGTTGGGTAGACATGGGTTCGAGCTTTCTTCCCTCCGATATTCTTGCAGCTTATTTGTGGGCTCAACTGGAAAACTGGACTTCGATCATGAGTCGAAGAAGAAAAATTTGGGATACTTACTACGCGGAGTTAAAAGATTGGGCCGAAAAATATGGGGTAGGAGTTCCGCAGGTCCCATCCGATGTTCAGCAGTCTTACCATATGTTTTACTTGGTTCTACCCGATCTTCAGACTCGTACCCAACTGATTGAACATTTGAATCAAAGAAACATTAAAGCGGTTTTTCACTATCAGGCTCTTAATACGTCCCCCATGGGGATTAAGCTTGGGGGCCAGAAGGGCCAGTGTCCGATCTCTGAGCAAATGAGTGATCGGCTAGTCAGATTGCCCTTTCACAATGGACTTTCAGATGTTGAAGTCGAATATGTGATTTGTGCTTTAAGGGAATTTTCTATTTCAAATCGGGACTCGAAGCCCAGTTCTTATTTAGCTGCTTAAAGTATTTCGAATCTAGTCTCCTAAGTTTCTTCCCGTTGTGATAAAACCAAGGTCGTTTTTAGTTGGGAGAGTTTGTGTGGCCATCTTTAAGCCTCATATCAAATTAAGTAGGATGATATCCCCAGTGGATATCTTTCTGTTTTTTGGAATTCTTCTGTTCGTTTATGCGATGTTAGGCGTGACGCATGAGTGGGTCCAACCCTATCATCCCAAGACAGAAATCCATTTGGGGCTTGGAAGTTTGTTGCAATATTCTTTTTTCTCTTTGGTTCGAGTATTTGTCGCCTATTTCCTTTCTCTTCTTTTTACATTTAGCTATGGTTATATTGCAGCGAAATCTCGTCGATTAGAACCTATTCTCATTTCGTTGCTTGATATTCTGCAAAGTATTCCAGTTTTGGGTTTTATGCCGGGTTTTGTTTTGGCTCTTGTGAGGTTGTTCCCTAATAGTAATTTGGGCCTCGAGTTAGCCGCCGTTTTAATGATTTTTACTGGAGAAGGATGGAATTTAGTTTTTAGTTTTTATTCTTCGGTTAGAGGCGTTCCCCAAGACGTTAGAGACATGACGTCCATTTTTCGGTTGAGTAAATGGAGGCTTTTACGAACCGTTGAAATTCCCTATGCGATGAATGGCTTGCTTTGGAATAGCATGCTTTCGATGGCCGGTGGATGGTTTTTCCTCATGGTGATTGAATCCTTCACTTTGGGAGATCAAGATTTTCGATTGCCGGGTATTGGATCCTATATGGCAGTAGCTTACGACAAAGAAAATTATACTGCCGTGGCTTTAGGGATTTTTGTGATGTTTTCGTTGATTTTTGTGGTGGATAGAGTCTTGTGGGCTCCCTTGGTGGTTTGGTCGGAAAAATTTCAATCTGAGATGAATCTTCGCGGAGCGCAAGTCGGAACGGGTTCTGTAGTGCTCGACCTGATGCAAAAATCTCACTTGATAGAAAAGTATTTTGAATGGCGTAGCACCTTCCTAAAGAATTGGGATCAAAAACTTGAGAAAAATAAGTTCTCAAAAAAACTCATCAAAAAACTATCCAAATCTAAAGCTATCCCAATGATAGTTCTTAAGGGGTTTAGGGTTTTCTTCCTAATGGTGGGATTGGTATTTGTGGTTTGGGCAGGTCACAAAATGGTCGAAATTGTTTCGGTGACCAAGGTTAATGATTGGGTTACCCAACTTAAGTACACTTGTTTTACTTTCCTGAGAGTGACGGCTGCAGTGGTTTTTGGAAGTATTTGGACCATTCCCGCTGGGGTTTTCATTGGAACTCATCCGAAGTGGACTCGAAGGCTTCAGCCCTTGGTTCAAATTGTGGCCTCTTTTCCTGCACCGATGTTATTTCCCATTTTAACTTTGTTCATGCTGAGACTTGGGGTCAACTTTGAATGGGGAAGCATAGTGCTCATGTTGTTTGCATCTCAGTGGTACATTCTTTTTAACGTTATTAGTGGGGCCACATTAATTCCAAGAGATTTAATAGATTTAGGATTTCTTTATCGACTTTCAGGTTGGCGCCAGTGGAAGGCGATTATCATTCCCTCCGTTTTCCCTTCTTTAGTGAATGGCTGGATCACCGCTGCGGGGGGCGCATGGAATGCAAGTATTGTGGCGGAACTCGTTCAACAGGGAAATCAAAAGTTAGTCGCTACTGGAGTAGGTTCTTCAATTACGGAGGCGGCCCGTTCAGGAAATTTTCCTGCGCTTGCCACAGGAATTGTTGTTATGATGACTGTTGTAGTTCTTTTGAATCGGCTATTATGGGGTAGTCTTTATAAACTAGCTGAGACCAAGTACCGTTTGGAGTAGCTGATGACGCAATCTCAAAAAGAACCTTTGTTAGTGCTGGAGAGAGTGTCACATACTTTCCGAACAGAGGTAAAAAGTGAACTTCAGGTTCTAAAGAATATCAATGTTTCTATCCATTCTGGAGAGATCATTGCCTTTCTTGGACCTTCGGGATGTGGAAAAACAACCACTTTAAAAATTATGTCGGGTTTAATTGCTCCCACCGAAGGCACAGTCTACACCCACGGAAAACCGCTTAAAGGGATCAATGAAAGAATCGCTATGGTTTTCCAAAACTTTGTACTGTTACCTTGGTACACAGTAAAACAGAATGTAGCTCTGGGACTTCATTCTCCCGATTTAACTCGACGACAAATTAACAATCGAGTGAATGAAGCCATTGATCTTGTGGGGTTGGGAGGATTCGAAGAGGCTTATCCCAGAGAACTTTCTGGGGGAATGCGACAAAGAGTGGGAATTGGAAGGGCTCTTGCTGTTCGTCCTGAAATTTTGTGTTTAGATGAACCTTTTAGTGCTTTGGATGTGTTGACTGCGGAGAACTTAAGGGCAGAAGTAATCGATATTTGGAGTGAAAAATCCAAAGCGATTAAAAGCGTTCTTTTGGTTACGCATAATATTTATGAAGCCGTAGTGATGGCTCAACGGATTGTCGTGTTTGGAACAGATCCGGGACACATCCGAACCGTTCTAAATAATCCCTTAGCTTATCCGAGAGATCCCAAGGATCCCAAATTACAAGAGCTAGTAGATGTGATTCATGCAGTTATCACTGAGGCCTTGATTCCAGAGGAAATGGATCGACCTGCGTTGATTCAACCAGCTTGGTATCAGGGACTCGAGAATATTCCACATGTGGGACCTAGTGAAATTATCGGTCTTTTAGAGGTTCTGGATAATGCAGGTGGTAAGATGGATATTTTTAAATTATCCACTGAAACAGCGAGTGAATTTGGTCACTGTCTCGCAGTCACCAAAACAGCCGAACTTTTAGACTTTGTCGACACGCCCAAACAATCGGTCACTTTTACCGAATTCGGCAAACGATTTATGAGGGCTGATTTAGCACAGAGGAAGGAGTTGTTTTCAACTCAAGTTAAAGCGCTAAGAATATTTCAAACGCTCATGTCGTGGTTGGAGGAAGCTCCAGAAAAGTCGATTGAGAGAGAAGCCGTGATTGCTAAGTTACAAACCTATTTCCCCAATGAAAAGCTGGATAATTTGTTTGATACGCTAGTGGCCTTTGGCCGTTTTGCTGAAATTTTGTCTTATAACGCAAAGCTCGGGCTTCTCACCTTTCCGATGCCTGAGCCCGAAGAGGAAATACACGACTCACCTTAAAATTTGTTCAATCTCTGACGCTAGCCCCTGTATAATAAAAATATTCCATTTCCTATGCCAACATCGTCAGTCAAAGACCCGGGGTACGGACAAGAATCTGAATTAGAGGTCAGGTTACGCTCGGCAGTCCAGTTTTTTCAACAGCGGGCGCCGGTTATTTTTGTCAGCCATCATTATGAATATTGGGATCAACATGGGTTTGTTCAGCAAAGTCTTGCAAAAGAGTTGGTGAAATGGGGCATTCCAGTGGAATGGTACGATGGTGCCCACTGGAAAAAGAAAAATATCGTAAAAAATTGGGACTCTTCGTTACTTAAAGTTTCTAAACTACCTTGTCTGCCTTTAAGAAGATTTCCTTGGGTTGAGTCTATTAATCCGTTAGTTCAAAGTCAGTTTATTCAGACGCAGTTAAAAAAAGGGGAAAAGCCCCTTTTGTGGATCCAAAGTGGATTGGACGAACGAGTCGTAGAGCGACTTCCTTATGTGGATGTTTTTTCGGTTTTTGATGATCCTTACTTACATGCCCCTAACGGAAATTTAAGTTCACTGGCTCAATTGATTGTGACTCAAAATTCATTCACCCTGGAGCTATTTCAAAAACATCAGAAATCGAAAGCGATTTATCTTCCTCCTCCAGTAGAGATGGAGCCTCCTAGTTTTGATGATCAAACAGAATATCTTTTGCCAGAAAGTTTCCCCAAAAGAACAATGGGGTACATCGGCTCGTTTTTTAGCGATGGTTTTGATTTGATCTTATTTGAAAACTTTATTAGAAGTTTTCCCGATTGGGGTTTCATTCTTTGTGGCCGAACGGATGCTTTGGGCTTAGCCAAAATTCAGTCCTGGAAGTCATATAAAAACTTTCTCTACGTTCCATGGGTTCCTCGAAAAAAAGTGGGTGCTCTTTGGAGAAAACTTAAGGTTAATTTAATGCTTTATCGACCTGCTTCGGTCAGTGATGGAGCCTTTCCCGTGAAATTCCTCGAGGCCTTGTATTACCGGGTTCCCAGTCTGACTACGCAAGTTCCAAAAACCTCTAGCTTGGAAGGCATTATTCCACGGTTAACCTTCCCGGACCAACTAAAAATAGAAGCTATTAAATTAGTGAACTTTTCGTCGGGTTCGTTAGATAATCTTTATCAGAAGTTTTCACTGAACATGAGTCCACAGTGGCACCTCATTCAAGTTGCAGAACGATTACAGCAAAAAGGCATTTAGGATAACGCATGAATTATTTCTATGAAAAAAAGGGAGAGGTTTTTTGCGAGTCGGTCGCTTTGTCGAAGTTAGCTAGCGAATTTGGAACCCCTTTGTATGTCTACTCGCTTGCAGCACTCCAAGATCATTGTCAGCAGTACAAGACAAGCTTCGACTCGTTCCCAACGGAAATTTGTTATGCTGTGAAGGCCAACGACAATGCTTCGATTCTTAAGGAAATTTTTTCATTGGGTTTTGGAGCGGATGTGGTTTCTCAAGGCGAGTTAGAAAAAGTATTGAAAGTGGGGTTGCGAGCAACTCAAGTGGTGTATTCCGGGGTGGGAAAAAGCCAAAGGGAAATAGAGCGAGCTGTCGAGGTGGGAGTTGGAGTTATCAATGTAGAGTCCGTAAGCGAACTTAAACTCATTCAAAAGGTAGCTCAATCTAAAGGGCGGATTGTTTCAATTAATTTGAGAGTTAATCCCAACATTGATGTAAAAACTAATCCTTACATTGCAACGGGTTTGTATCAAACCAAATTTGGAATTGCAGATGAGGCATTGGATGAATTGGTGCCTTTGCTTCAAAACAGCTCTTCAGTGGTATTGGAAGGTTTCGCTTGCCACATTGGAAGTCAGATCTTGGAATTGAAAAGTTTCGAACAGGCCTCATTGAGAATTCTTGAGATTGTCCAAAGTTTTAAAAGTAAAGGTTTTCCCATTCAAAGAGTGGATATGGGAGGAGGACTGGGGATAGCTTATCGAGAAGGGGAGGTGAGTCCTCCTATTTCTGAATATGGCAAAGTGATGAGAGAACATTTTAAGTCAACGGGATTAAAACTCTATTTAGAACCGGGTCGTTCGATCATTGGAAATGCCGGAGTCCTTTTAACTGAAGTGATACACACCAAAGTCAATCGAGAAAAACATTTTACCATTGTAGATGCTGCCATGAACGATTTGATACGGCCCTCTCTTTATGATGCCTATCATTCGATGGGTCATGTGAGAACCAAGAACGGACCGGATTGTATCACCGATATCGTGGGGCCCGTTTGCGAAACTGGGGATTTTCTGGGGCTTGGCCGAACCATGGTTGAACCCATTCCTGGGGATTTGCTATTCATTCGGTCGGCGGGTGCTTATGGATTTAGTATGGCTTCCAACTACAACCAACGTCCTCGTCCCGCTGAGGTTATGGTTTCGGATCACAAGTTTTGGTTAATTCGAAAACGTGAATCCTTTGAAACTCTCTGGCAACAGGAAACTCTTTAGAAGAATGAGGCTACACCCTATCCGCTAGGATAAATTTCAGGAAATAGAAAACTAGGCTTACCGGCTTAGGCTTCGCAATGCGCCGTACGACCTGGTTTTCTATTTTTTAAGAAATCTCATTAGAGAGGGATGTACAATCAACCACTGACATAAATTTCCTGGAGAACGGGTGAAATGAACAACTTTTGTTGAAGTGTCTAACAATTTGACAGTTGCACAAACTTTACTCAGTTTTGGAAAGAGTCGGAAGTAAACACCCCTCAAACTGCAGAATTTCAATCATTTAACCCCATAACTTTTCTATAAAAAGCTTAAACAACGAACGGTGGCATGCTCTTGCTATGTCCTATCAGTCGTAGCGGGTGATACCGCTCAAAGGGGGCAGAGCCATTTGAACTATCAAGCTAACGGCAGCAGGGGGAAGTGGATTCAACTGCTTGAGGTTTTATTTTTTGTCATAGTGACGGCAGCCTTTGTGCTGTTGATCCCCATGAAAGCTCGAGCAGGAGAAAAAAAATTCCATGAAAAACAGGTTCGAGGGCAACAGATTATCGGGTTGAATGAAACAGGGGAAAAGAAATTCGAAGGGGATTCGATTTCGGAGGAAGAACTAGCTAAAGTATTGAATTGGTCCTACCAGATTCCTTTGGAATCTGATTAGGACAAGGGGGAAAAATAGATCCGGCGTTGAGAGGAGAATAGGGGGAAAGCCGGATCCGATTTGCCAACGGTCGAAATATCGTTGGTAGCCGTCTGCCGTAGGGCAGCACGAAGGGGTTTTCATACGACTCTTTCGTGGTACCACTACTCCTCTCTCACCCGCTGTTTTCAAGGTGAAAATAGCGGGGTTTTTTGTGGAGGTCATCGACTGGGATCATCGGTGGCCTCCCCTAAAGTTTACTTAAGGTTACAGGTGAGTTGTGAAAGGTCTCATGATAGGATTAACCGTAACTTGCATCTTGGGACTCACTTCAATTCATGGATAAACAAGATCAAAATTTGATAACTATTATTGGTTCTCAGTCGTTTTCCTCGGACGACCATGTGGCCAAACTTCGCGGTGTATTGGATGAAGTTAAAAAAATTGCCTCCGGTGGAATGGCTCACATTTTTAGAGCTCGCCAGCCTTCTTTAGAAAGGTACATCGTCGTCAAAAAATTGAAGGAGGAACTTTTTTCCAACCCAGAGACCCTAGAAAGATTTCGAAGAGAGGCCAAAGCCTTAGCCTCCGTGCTCCATCAAAATATTGCACACGTATACGATTTTGTGGAATCGGGTCAAGATTCGTTTTTGCTCATGGAGTATATTGACGGTTTGGATCTTTCTACCATTGTTCAAAAAGTAGGAAATCTACCTCCAGATATCGCTGCGGCGATTCTATTAAATGTGGCTCGGGGAGTCAGTTATATTCACGCTTACCATTTAATTCATCGAGATATTAAACCGTCTAATATTAGGTTAACTACTCGCGGTGAAGTGAAATTGATGGATTTTGGTATCGTAATGGACATTGAGAACACTTCGCTCACTCGTCCGGGAATGATGGTAGGATCGCCTAGCTATTTATCCCCTGAGCAGGTTTTGGGGGATCCGATCACCCCGGCGGCAGATATTTTTCTCATGGGAATTACTTTTTATGAAATGCTCACTGGAACGCGTCCCTTCAAAGAAGCCGAAAAGGAGACCGTTTTTCAAAGGATTCGAGAAACTAAGTATATTCCAGCTCGAAAAATGAATTCTGCCATTCCAAAAAAGTTGGATCAGATTATTGAAAAGTGCCTTAGGAAAAATCCAACAGATCGTTATACTGATGTCCGATCTTTGATTTCTGATTTGGAAAATTACTTGGGGCCCCAAAAGAGCCAGCACACTTCAGATATCATTCTAAAATATTTAGATCATGAAGCGCTTCTAAACCCAAGCATTCAGTATTCTGATCTCACAGAAGAAAAAGGAATGTTAAAAAAACTTCCGTGGAGAGTAGTGGGTATCTCGGTATTGGCTCTCCTTCTAGGAATTGGAATTGGCTATCTAATACGAACTCCCAAGACGACTGAAACGGTAATCTATCCCAGTGCCAAACCTATTCCCTCTAAAAAATCGGCATTTCACTGAATAATAGAATTTCTAATTGTAGCGCAGATAAACTGTTATTAAATATTAAGACCACTTTGAAGCCATTGTTGAATCGTTTCAATTTCATCGGTGGTTAATTTGGGGCGATGACCTGGAGGCATTTGTCCTACACCGGGTTGAACCCTAAGGATCATTCTCTCTACGATCGCAGACTGTTCTGACAAGTTCTGGGAGTGAAAGGGATACCAAGACAAATCGAGAAAATTTCCAGGGGAATGACACTCAATGCAGTGTGCATCTAGGATGGGCTTAATATGGTTGAGGTAAGTGATTACCAGTAGCAATAATCCAAAAATATGTCTTCGGTTGCACATAGATTCTCCCTAATAAATAGCGATAATCCCTTGAACAGGACCCGCTGATAAGTTCTTAGCTAAGTGATTCCCACTTAATTATTTTACGTTAAGTAGTTTTAGAATGAGCGACCGAGATGGCTTCCTCTTAACTGATGTGAACACCAAACAAATAACCGTGGGCTAGTTTTTGGCTTTTACTGCTACGCTAAGAAAATAAGCGTTAAAAACAGAGGTTCAAATGCACTCATTGAATAAAACTTTCTGGGTTCTGTTTTTTATTGTGTCAACGGGCCAACTCATCGCAACATCTCTTGACACTCTGATCATGCCTACTGAAAAACTCAACACGATCCGAGCGGCTTTGCCTCAAGTGAATGATCCTAAGATTTCAAAGATTCTTATGAGTCATCAAACGCTTTGGTACGACGATACCGTAATGTTACGTTCTTATCAGGATTCAATCGGCGCCAGTTCAAATGATAAGTGGCCTGATTTGGTTGCGGCACCCGAAAGTATTATTAGTGGTTTACACGATCGCTCCAATCGTCGTTGGCAATTTCCATTTAGCACGACCGCTGGAACTGACGAATCCACCAATCTTCAGGTCGTGAATTTTGTCAATTTTCCTTTAGAAGGAGGGGAAGTTAAAACGATTCCGATTAAGACGGTTATCATGAATGCTAGTCGTCCGGAGTGGAAATGGGAATATTATGCAGGAACTGTTTTCGGTGAGGTTCTTTTTATAAAAGAGGGAACTGATCTTCTCCCCGTTGAAATTAGAACTCGTACTCGGTATTCCACAGGTTGGGCTATGAATGTTTATCGCCCTTTTCCTCGAGCCTTAGATTTATCTAAAGCTATCAAAATGCATCGACCCCAATGGATCTCTTCCCCAGCTTTGAAATCGATGGTGGAATTCTTAGAGGACAATACCACATTAAAACCTGCTTCACTTAAAGCTAAGGAAAAGCTAAGTGAGATATTTCAGCAGGATGGCTATATCGATGTGCTGCCTGAATTTGGCGATGATGCTTTAGTCAGAGAACTCCTTAAAACAACCCAGTTTCGTTCGGCTTATGGAGCGGTTTGGAAAAGCAATGGCCAAAAGAAAACCTATGCTGCATCAACTCTCAGTCGTCTTTCCATTGTACCCAATCGTTATATGGCAGGTCTGATAGAGGTAAACGATGATTCGTGCATGCGTTGTCACAAAGATTCGAGTCGTTTGGTGAGTGATTTCTACTTTGATCTCTATCTTTATGGGCAAGTTTGGGGAATGGACGGTATTTTTAGTTTTCATCCGTACGATGAGAAACGCTATCCAGAATTACGTCACGAAATGGTGGATAATCGATATCTAAATCCCACCTTAAAAAACGCAAAGATTTTTCGAACAACCTTTCGAGAGGATGAACCTAAATCGTATTTTGATTGTAAGCCTCTTGGACAAGGATTGTATCGACCTTATTATTTAAAAGCGGTGGCCGGTGGGGGCGGCTATAAAGATTATAGTCAAACCCCGAAGGGGCTGTTGGGTCAAAATCCGATGACTTCCTTGGAAGAGTGCAAGACGGCAGTGGCGGCATCGAATCCAGAATTTGGTGTCATCTGTAGCCGCACAGGGCTGAATGGATGGAAACCCACTCTTTATACTGGCACAGTTCCTGGTCGTCCCGATTATGGATATTTAGGCGGTTCTTCCATTACAGAATTTAAAGATTGTTTGAAGGCTACACAACACTCCACTTCAAAAGGGGTTTGTTTCTGGGGAGGAAGCGATTGGTATGTCTCTCCGATTGATCACGAAGGATTAACCGCAGGACCCTTTAGCACAATCGACGAGTGCGTTATGAAAACTCATTGAGGGAAAAGGGGTCAGTCGACTTTCAATATTGAAAGGGGCCGCAGGCTTTTTGTATTAAGCAGAGTAACGATATTGAAAGTTCACTTACACCCTAGGAGAAGGTTCTCCTTGCCGACCTTTCAATATTGAAAGTCGACTGACCCCTTTCAATGTGGGCTGACCTGTAACATGGTTACGTTGGCTTTGTCCTTGGCTGAGAACTTCCAGAGAATTCCTTCATCTAAAATTTCTATTGTATCTCCGGGAGCAGCAAAATGATTTCTTTCATAAGCTTTCAAGTAAAGTTCATAGACCTTTTTTTCCAATTCCTGCGGGGAGTAATCTAAAACGTAGTTTTCATATTGCTTACCTTCCACCTCGTAAGACAGCCTGACCCCTTTACTTTCTAATGAGGTGCTTTCAATTTTTGTGGCCCCTTTGGCTTTAATTTTTTCTAAAAATGAAGCCAGTGTGACGGGCCCGGTGGCTCCTGATTTCGTGGGAGCCCACCCCTTGTCGACGGCTGAGG
Organism: Deltaproteobacteria bacterium; assembly: GCA_900299195.1. Lineage (GTDB taxonomy): Bacteria > Bdellovibrionota > FAC87 > UBA2466 > UBA2466 > UBA2466. The sequence continues at coordinate 49,892 of OMIX01000064.1, read as the reverse complement.
CCTGCAGTTTCAAAGGTTTTGGGATTTCACTATCGGGTTGAGCAAGAATATCTGCTTTCTGTTTCTCCGTCCCAGTTAGATAACTCACTAAGTCATGTTGTAATTTTTTTGTGACTGCATCTAAGTTCGGTTCCTTGGCTGAGGCTTTTTGTTGAGCAATGGCCAAAGAATAGCCTCGTGAGCGCGCAAATTCGGGGTGCTCCTGTGACAATCGTTCGAGCACGCTTCTCCAAGCTTGGTATTTAGCATTTTCCCAATCTTTAAGAACTCCATTTACTCTGAATTCATCACGGAAAGAATAGGGATAACGATTTCCAATCCACTGTCTAAATACGGGAGAGCTCTGATAGAGCAATGCGATTCGTTCGCTGGGGGATACTGGTACTCCGGGGGGATTTCTGTCTGTTTCCGGAATTCCGACCATGTCAAAAATACTTTCGCGTACCAAATTTCTTCCATTAGCGGCAGTGGCATTAAACAGCATGTGCCCTACATTTGGAATGGTTGTAATTTTCATTCCAGGATATTTTTTTCTGAAATACTCAAGTGGCTGGTTAAACTCATAAGGTTGTTCTACCCCTACCTTTCTGGCAAGCTCCTTGTTTCCAGGCCACCACTCATCCAATTCTCCAATTAACAGTCTTCCTGGCATTCGATCGAACGGCCCACGTTTGGGCCAAGTGAATTGTCCATCGAGTTGCCCAGCCCATTCTCCTCCAGCAGCATTTTCAACAATGGGCTCTCCCTCTAAAAACTTTTCGCCTGGAGTAGTAATTTTTTCATAAGTGTATTTTAAGGCAGGGTGAAAATCCCCTGCAGGTGACATCAAAAGAAAATCTTTTAAATCTTTGGGGTATCTCTCCACATATTCTTGAATGACGCCGGGACCAAAACTGTGCCCCATCATGTAGATGGGAATTTTTTTTCCTGTAGCATCAGCCTCTTTTTTTACTTTTTCGACAAACTGGTGCATCCAATCCATGAATCCATCCATGTTTTTTAACTTTTCGCTGCCTTTGTTGTCTCCATGGAACGGTAAATCGAGTGAAATTCCTGCAATGCCTGCGGGCCTAAGTATATTTTGATTCTCAGCGAAGTTTTTTCCACTGGCTTTTGCGGTTCCCGAGCCATGTAAAAAAATAACCACGGCTTTGGCATTTTTGGGAACCCACGGAACGGAACCATCTTTTCGGGGTTCGGCCACAGTGGAGTAAATGCTAGTCGCAAGTTCAGGATCCCAACGTTTGAAAATGGGGCCCGACTTGATGAGTCCCTCTTCTGCGGTGAGAAGGGCCACTGGATCACTAGCCAGATTTTTGTCTCGGGCCTGGACGGCAAGTTTCGCCAAGGAAGGCTTGCAATCGACCGGATTGGGATAAAGATAAAAGCTAAAAGTGAAAAGGAAAGCGGCAACAATTGAAAAGAATGGATTTTTCATATCCCATTATTTTAACTGTTTAGGCTGGTCTCAAGTAGTTGAAAATTGGGCATTAAGTGCGCTACGCGTTAATATTCTTGATTGGGTATCTTATTCTCCAAAGGGGACTTTTCTTTTGCTTGAAATCGAGCTAGAAACAGGCGTGTTTTTTAAGAATAAAGAATCCAATCAAGTGACTGAAGGGGCCATTCTCAAAGTTTTGGCTGAGGTTTACGATCCCGACCTCCATCGAGATATTGTCTCTTTAGGTTTTGTTAAAAATTTAAAAATCAGTGGGGGGAAGGTCAGTTTTGATGTTGAACTGACGACTCCGGCATGTCCTGTTAAAGATCAACTAAAGACTCAATGCCTAGAGAAAGTTAAGGCGTTGGCTGGTGTGACAGAAGTAGATGTAACAATGACCGCCAATGTTCGCTCTACCGGCACCCAAAGTAATCGAATTAGCATTCCTGGAGTTAGAAATGTCATTGCAGTTGCCAGTGGCAAGGGCGGAGTTGGAAAAAGCACGGTGACTCTTAATTTAGCTGTTGCATTGGCTGAAACCGGGGCTCGGGTTGGATTGTTAGATGCTGATATTTATGGTCCTAGCATTCCTATGATGATCGGAACCAAAGAAAAACCCGTGACTGAGGCTGGAAGAATCGAGCCGGTAGTGAAAGACGGAATCAAAGTGATGTCTATGGGGTTTCTGGTCCCAGAAAATCAACCCGTCGTTTGGAGAGGTCCCATGATTCATGGAGCCCTCACTCAGTTTTTAACCCAAGTGAATTGGGGTGAACTCGATTATTTATTAATCGACATGCCTCCTGGAACGGGTGATGCTCAACTCTCCATTTCACAAAGTGCTCCCGTCTCCGGGGCTTTGATAGTCACGACTCCACAAGAAGTAAGCTTAATTGATGCTCGAAAAGGGCTTCGCATGTTCCAGAACGTGAAGGTTCCTATTTTAGGTGTCATCGAGAACATGTCAGGGTTTATTTGTGGCCATTGCAGTGAAGTCACCCCGATCTTTAGAAAGGGTGGGGGGGAGAAAATGGCACAAGAGATGGGGGTCTCGTTACTCGGGGCTATTCCTCTCGATCCTCGAGTCGCAGAAGGTGGCGACAAAGGAACTCCGATTGTTTCGGCTCATCCAGAGTCTGAAGTTTCTAAACTTTACAAAAAACTTGCAGGAGATGTGGCTGCTCAGCTTTCAGTATTTCAAGCTCAAAGCGCAGGGCAATTTAAGCCACTTACTTTAGAATGGCAGTAGAACCCACGAAAATACCTTTGGCTCCAATGAGTTTGCGACAATTAGGAGCCGATCTGTTGGGGATTAGTTGGAATGATGGCCACGACTCCATTTATCATGTCCGAAATATTCGCTTAAGCTGCCGTTGTGCCAATTGTATCGACGAGTGGACCCGAGAAAAAATTTTAAAAGATGAGATGGTTCCCGCAGACATCAAGCCCAAAAAAATGGAAACGGTCGGAAGATATGCACTCCAGATAGATTGGAGCGATGGGCACAACACAGGGATTTTCACCTTTGAACAACTTCGATCCCAATGTGAGTGCGAATCATGTCGAAAAACCAAGATCAAGCAATAACTTTGACCTCCCAACTTTGTGTGCCTAAAAGCACCTGTTTTTTTCAAGGAGCTCTAGTTCCCTGGGAATTAAAAAGCTATCAAGAAGAGTTTTCTTTGGCTCAATCAAAAGGCGGTCTGTTTGATTTGACTGACCACGTTGTGATTGAGATTCATGGAAAAGATGCCGAAGATTATCTTCAACGAATGACCACAGTCCAATTTAAGGGACTTGGCGTGAATCAAGTCGTTCATGGAGCCTTTTTAACAGGAAGAGGCGGGGTGGTTGCTCTTGGAGTTTTCCACAAAATAGATTCTGAAACCTTTCATTTTTTGATTTCGCTTGAAAAAAAAGAACGAGTTTTAGAACACATTGAACAGTTTCATTTTGCAGAGCAGTTTTCTGTTAGAGATCTTGCAAAGGAATATGCAGTTTTAGGGATTTGGAATCCAAAAGGTGTTTTATCCCACGACTTAGGGCTCAACGACCTAACCGGCCCCTTAAGTTTGCAGCGCGTAGAATGTTGGGGTGAAAAGCTTCTCAGCTGGAAGGATGTTCGTCGTTCGTCCTTATTCTGGACGGTCATGGACCGCTCTCGGGCAGTTTTCTTTCTCAAGAAATGGTTAGAAAATGGACATTTCTTATTGGGACGCCGTTTGTTTGAATTTTTTAGACTTGAGGCCGCTGTACCCTGGTCGGGGAACGAACTGAGTGAAAAAGATATCATTTTAGAGGGAAATTTTAATGAGGCTGTGGCTAGAAACAAAGGCTGTTATCCTGGTCAAGAGGTCGTGGAGCGAATTTTTACTTACGGTCAGGTGAATCGGAAGCTACAACGTGTTACTCTATGGGGGGATAGTGATTTAGATTCCTCCAAGCCCTTGCTATTTTTCGCTGATAGTAAAGAAGTGGGGGAATTGGTTTCTTGGATGGAAGATCCTCGAGATGAGAAGATAAAAACGGGACTGATGTTTGTAAAAAAAGAGTTTTGGTCTTCTCAGCAAGAATGGAGAACAACGAGCGGAGTTTGCGCTAAATTAAGCCCTATCTCGTAAATTGAGCGAGGTTGATATGTTTAAAACGCCGTTATTTAAGTTTTTCGCATCTTTGAAGTTGGCCGTTATTTCTATTTTGCTACTGGCCAGTGTACTCACCGTAGCTACTTGTCTTGAATCTTTATATGGAACCCGAGCTGTTCATGTTTTAGTTTATGGAACGCCTTGGTTTGCGGGGGTTTTATTTCTACTCGGTCTTAACGTGCTCTGCGCGGCTTTAATTCGTTACCCTTGGAAGAAAAGCCAAACTGGATTTGTCCTAACTCACTTAGGAATTATTGTTCTTTTGTTAGGTTCGGTAGTCACTCAAAAATTCGGAGTGGATGCTAACATGCCGATTACGGAAGCCACTCAGGAAAATGAAGTGACTCTGAACGAAATGGTTCTGACCGTGGCCGATGAAGCTAATAACATCAAGAAGGAATACCCGATTCGAGAAAGTTATCGAGAGAAACAAGCCCAGATTTTAACTTTAGAAGTGGGCAAAGAAGAGGGTTTAATTATCGATCAATTTATTCCAAGGGCGATTGCAGAGCGAAGATTAGTTACCAGTCCTTTGGAGGGCGTGGGTGCGCCTTCTCTCAAATTAGAGTTGTTCAATTCAAGATTTAACTTGGAAGAGGCGATTGTCTCACAGCACCCGTCTAAACCTACCGAAGTCAACTTAGGCCCTGCGCTGATTTCATTTCAGGTTCTTCATAATGGAGAAGAACAAAAAAAGTTTTTTCAAGCCCAGGCCGTTAAGAAAGAAACTTCAACTTTAGGGTTTTTAATTGCCATGGCTCGGTCAAAAGAATTTAGAGTTCCAATTGCAGAAGCCCGCAAAGGATTTGTGGGATTTGCCGGCAGTGAGTTTGAAGTCAAAGTGGATGAGTATTTCCCTTATGCCGTGGTCGAAAACAATCGATTGGTGAGTCGATCTAACGAACCTGTGAACCCTGCTGTACATCTTACGGTGAGAAAGAAGGGACAGACAGATCCAGAGTCCACGGAGAAACACACGATTTTTGCTAACTTTCCTGAGTTCTCCACCCTTCATGGTGCTCATAGCAAGAAAACAACTTTGGGAATCAAGTTTAGAATGGAAGTTCCCAAATCCCATAATCCTTCTTTAGCGATTGTAGGTAATCAAAGGGGCCATTTGGCTTTTGCGCAAAATGCAGAGGGGACTCAGCTTTTTTATCGCACGCAGGGGAAAGACGGGCAAACCAAAGCTCAAGGAGAAATTAAGCCGGGGGTTGTCACCCCAACGGGCTGGATGGATTTACAGTTTAAAATTCAAGAATGGCTTCCTCATTCTGTCGACGAAACTGTTCCTAGATCCATTGAATATATTTCTGGAAGTGGAGATAATTACTTAAGCGCAATTCATTTAACTCAACCCAGAAGGGGAATCAGCTCGGATAGCAAAAGCGAAGAAAGCTCGGGGTGGTGGCTATTTGAAGGACAGGGAAAGTTACTGAACGTAGGGGGACGAGAACTTTTTGTTCAATTTACTAAGAAGAAGCTCAACCTGCCTTTTTACCTTTATCTTGAAAAATTCAAAATAGGGAACGACCCGGGAACCACCAAAGCCGCCAGTTATGAGAGCGATGTAATAGTAAAAGATGCAAGCCAAGGAGTAGAGAGAAAAGCTAACATTAGCATGAATGAACCTATAAAGTATGGAGGCTATACTTTCTATCAGGCGAGTTACTCTTTAGAGGATGGGCGACCTCCAGTCTCCGTTTTTTCAGTTAACTTTGATCCCGGAAGACAAATTAAGTACTGGGGTTCACTTATTATGGTTTTAGGGATTTTGGTGATGTTTTATATGAATCCACAATATTTATCTTTGCTCTTTAAAAGAAAGGGGCAACCCAAATGAACCGTTTGTTGTTTTTCATCATTCTTTTTCCTCTAGTAATTTTTGGCTCAGTTGAAGATCGGCCTGGCTTTAATTTTGAAAGCCTTGGACAAATAGCGATTCAACATCGTGGACGAATTAAACCGCTCGATACGTTTGCTTCGGAGTCTTTACAGTTTGTGACTGGCAAAAAGAGCTGGAAGGGTAAAGGGGCAGTGGAGTGCTTGGTCGGTTGGTTGTTTAATTTTGATCGAGAGTGGGAAAATGAAGAGATCATTCGGGTGACCTACAAGCCATTAAAAGCGGAAATGGGACTTGGGGATGATAAAAATTATTTCTCATTTAATCAACTGCAAGATAACGAAGGACTCAAAAGAATTCTGAAGTCGGCGGCCACCAAATCGAGGAACAGGGAACGCTTATCCGATTTAGAGAAGAAAGCTGTTACGGTTGAAAATCAGTTGGGACTAATAGGTGAAATTTTCACCGGTCAGGCGTTTGCCATTCTTCCAAATCCCGAGGGGATTTCCGCAAGTTGGTACCCCATTACTAACTTGAATACCCAAGGGGGGCTTCCTTATGCTTCAGATGTCACTGAGAGATTTGCCATTACATTGAAGGAATCGGTCGAAGCATTTCTGAATAAAAATGCTCAAGGGTGGAACGCCAGTGTGCCTCGATTGATCTCCATGCTGTCCGAGGACATGGCCAAAGGTAGTTACCCAGAAAAATCGGTTTTAAAACGGGAAATTCACTACAATCGATTACGTCCTTTTCGAGTGTCGTGGGGACTTTATACGGTTGGGTTCATTTTTTTAATGGTTTTTATCGTGGGAAAAAGAAAAATGTTTCAAAATCTTGGATTGGGAGCTGTGATTTTAGGGCTCCTAGTTCACACTTACGGATTTACTTTGCGTTGTTTGATTGCTGGAAGGCCCCCAGTAACAAATATGTATGAGTCTGTTATTTGGGTGACTTGGGGCTGCGTTCTATTTTCTCTTTTTGTTTGGATGGCTTATAAAAATAGTGTGGTACCCACGGCTGCGACTGTGTTTTCTATTGTGGGACTGGTGTTAGCCGATAATCTTCCGTTTGTTTTAGATCCCTCAATTAATCCTCTGGAGCCAGTCCTTCGGAGTAATTACTGGTTAACCATCCATGTGTTAACCATCACTCTGAGCTACGCAGCTTTTGCTCTTTCATTGTGTCTTGGTAATGTGGTGATGGGATATTATGTATTTCGTCCTACCTCTACCACTCATATTCAAAACTATTCTTTGTATATGTATCGTGCGATGCAAATAGGGGTCGTGTTGTTAGCGGCTGGGACTATCTTGGGTGGCGTTTGGGCTGATTATTCTTGGGGAAGATTTTGGGGTTGGGATCCCAAAGAAGTCTGGGCGTTGATAGCCTTGCTGTTTTATTTAGCCGTGCTTCACGGTCGATTCACCGGTTGGTTAAAAGGGTTTGGGTTTGCTGCTACGACGGTGATTTCGTTTTTAGGCGTGCTCATGGCTTGGTACGGCGTTAACTTTGTTTTGGGAGTGGGATTGCATTCTTACGGCTTCGGTTCCGGTGGGATGGGTTGGGTGTCGAGTTATGTCGCTCTTCAACTTGGGTTTATTATTTTAGGTTACAAAAATTACAAAAAGGCTCTTTCATCGCATTCCTTAGATACATCAATTTTTCCTAAATCCTAGCTGGGTAGCTGGGTACCGACTTACTTGCGGCCAAAGGGTTCAACAGGGAAAACAAAAATCGTTCTATTGAGAGATTTGCCTACCTCAAATCCTGCTTCTCATCAAAGGAGTTTTTTTCTTCTTGTAGCTAGTCACCATGTAAATGTTACGTGGCGTCTGTTTAGTCGAGCTTCAGCCCGCTTTACGGATATTCTACTACTTTATTTCCTCAATTCGGGAGCTATATACTTTTGAAGGAGTATAGAAATTTTTCATTGAGTCGCCATTTTGGGAGTTAGCATTTCCGCTGGTTCGTAAGTAACCCCTGGAGAAAGCCAAGCCTGTTCGATTCTGTCTTTGTCTAATTCTTCCGGATGAACTATGGAAAGCGTTGCCGATTGGGGTTTTAAAAATTTCTGAGCTGCTTTTTGAATTTGTTCTCGAGTCACCGATCTAATTTTGTCAGCAACGTGAAGAGCATGATCAAATCCCAGTCCATACATTTCATCGAGCCCATAGACAATGGCTTGAGAGGAAAACCGTTGAAGATCCAGTTCAAAACGACCTATCCAAAACTGCTTGGCTCGTTCGAGCTCTTTAGCAGTGATAGGAGAGTTCAATACTTTGTCCAGTTCTCTTCTCATCCCCTGAATAGCGGTGAAAAGCTTCTCTGGGCTACATCCGATGTAAAACCCAAAATATCCTCGATCCGGAGTGTCACTATTCATCGGAGATACCGTGTAGGCCAAACTTTGTTTGTCTCTCAGTTCAAGAAAAAGCCTTCCTCCTTGCCCGGCCAAACAAGAGGATAGCAATTTCATGGCATAGCGATCAGGATCGTGGATGTCATGAGTTAAAAATCCAATCAGTAAATGAGATTGAAAAAGAGGAGTTTTCTTTTCAGTAATAATCTGAAGATGATCGATACTTTCTACAGACACTCTGTTTTGAGGCTCCCCTCCATCCGACGGAAGTTGGTCCAGAATGGCTTGAATCTCAGCTTCCCACACATTTTTTTGAAAAGCCCCTACCGTTGAAACCACGGCCTTTTGTTTGTGAACAAATCGTTGATAATAATCTTTGAGATCCTGTGTTGTTAATTTTGAAACAGTTTCTGTAGTCCCCAATGAAGATCTTCCATAAGGATGATTTCCATAAAGAGATTTTAGAAGGTTGAGTTGGCAGACCGCTCCAGGGAAGTCTCTTTCTGCCTTGATTTCTCTTAACAAAATAGCTCGTTCTGTTTCAAACTCACTTTCAGGGAAAGTGGGGTGAAGTAGTATTTCGGTTAAAAGAGGTTTAATCATGGGCCATTGTTTTGCCAGAAATTCCACGCTGAGCCCCAAAGTGTGTTTTCCTGAAAAAGAATCAATCGAAGCCCCCAAGGATTCTAAAGTATGAGCAATTTGAATACTTGAGAACGATGGGGTTCCTGAAGTCCACAATCTTTGAAAAAGTTGCCCTACGCCCAATTTGTTAGAGTTTTCCTCGCGGGAACCTCCAGGAAAAATAATTTTCATCGAGACGATAGGTAAAGAGGTAACAATCTTTTCAACGAACCGAACTTGTCCCTTCTTTTTAAGCTCTAAAGAAATGGCCTCGCTAGGGGCTGTTTTGGTTTTTGTTTTTTTTCTATTAAGAAGCGATTTTATTGCCTGTGTATCTACGGTTTGAGATTTAGGGTGAATCATGGATAGCACAGGTTTGGTTTTTAAAATCTGATTAAGTGCAGCTATCGCTTGCTCTTTATTAACGGCAAGAACTGAGTCTAAATACTTTCTTTCATAATCGGGATCTCCAAATTGAACAAAATAGTAGCCCAAACGGCGAGCGTAGCCTTCGACGGTCTCTTTGCCTGAGATAACTTCAGATTCTAAAGAACTTTTAACCCGTTCTAACTCAGATTCTTCAATGCCGTTATTGGCTTTTTCTTCGAGATAGTCCAAAGTTTCCTTTAGGGCGGAATCTAGATTTTCTGGAGCAATGGATAAGCCTGTGGTCGCTAATCCCCCTCGAGCAGTCGCTACAAGTCCCATTTGGGCATCCATAGCCAGTTTTTTTTCTTTTACTAATCTTTGAAATAGTCCACTGCTTTCCCCCTGTCCGATGGAACTACACATCACATCAAAAGCAGGAATCAGTGAATCGGTTACCGATGGGGCTAACCAAGCTAGCTGAACATGGCTTTCTTGGACGTCTTTTGCTACTGCGATGACTTTGGGATTTTTGAAAGGGGTAGGGACCAACTTAGGAATTGAATGTTGTTTCTGTGTTTTCATTTTGGAAAACTGACGTTTTACCAAATCTAAAGCTTTGGTCTTATCAATATCTCCCACGATGAATAAGCTTAAACTTCCCGCATGATAATGCTTTTCAAAGTAGGTCCTTAGCGTTTTGTGGTTGATATTTCGGACGGTGGCTTCATAGCCCAGCACTGGCCGACTATAAGGAGTTCCCGCAAATGCCTCTTTCCAGAGATTCATAGAGAGGGTTTTGTGAGGCGAATCATAAGCCCGTTTAATTTCTTCAAGAATCACTTCTTTTTCTCTAGCCATCTCTTCAGCATCAAACAGAGGATTCTGTACGGCATCTGCAATAATATCTAAACCTTCAGAAAAATAACGGCTGGCTAAGGTCGTGTAATAACAGGTTTCTTCAAAAGAGGTGAAAGCATTGATGTCGCCCCCTCGAGATTCAATTTCAGAGGCAATTTGTCCTACTTTGCGTCTGCGGGTTCCCTTAAAAAGAGAGTGCTCTAAAAAATGAGAGATTCCCGCCTCTTTCTCGGTTTCATAAACGCTGCCGCGATTGATCCACGCCTGGATGGTAACCACAGGCGATGCGTGGGTTTCTACGATAAAGACTGGAATTCCGTTTTTTAATGTGTATTTTGCAATCATGGTTACCCAAGACTTTACCAGTAATGGCTCCCAATTGACAAATAGCTTTGGAATCTATGTTCACATTCCCTTTTGCGTTCATAAGTGTTCTTACTGTGATTTTTATTCGTTTACTAAGTACCAACAAAGCGACTTCAACCTTTTTACTCAAAATCTCTTAAAAGAAATTGAGAGGTCGCATCAATTTTTGAGAGATTGGGGCTATGCCTTGCCCCAAGTCCATAGTTTGTTCTTTGGGGGAGGTACCCCATCGTTACTGCCAGTAGAACATCTTCAATCCATTATTCAAAATCTTAAAGATCGTTTTAAGTTTTCTGAAGATATCGAGATAACTATTGAGGCCAACCCTGAAACGGTAACCCCTATATTTCTTGAAAGGCTCAAAGAGTTAACTCCGGTGAATCGAGTTAGTTTAGGAGCTCAGAGTTTTTCTGAAAATAATTTAAAAAAACTTGAAAGGTTGGGGTCTAGAGAATCTATTTACGCGGCTGTTGGATTATTAAAAGACTTTGGTTATCTGGATTTTAATTTGGATTTGATTTTTGCGATTCCTGGTCAAGACAAGAGTCAAATGCTTACAGATTTAGATGAAGTGATTGCTCTTAGCCCCACCCATGTAAGTGCGTACAACTTATCCTTGAAGCCGGGGCACTCTCTTTTCGATAAATTACCTCATGATGATGATGCGGCTGAACTGTACGAAGAAATGGTGAAGCATCTTGAGAACTCTGGTTATCAACAGTATGAAATTTCCAATTTTGCAAAACCCCAAGCTTCTTGTAAGCACAACCTTTTGTATTGGTCAGGGGGAGACTTTCTCGGTCTTGGACCCTCTGCTGCCAGTCGAATTTTTAAACAAAAGGTATTTCACCATCGAAAACAGTGGTCGGATTTCGGTAAATATCTAAATCAAAGTTCCTTCTTGGAGGTGCCTTTTGAAAGCTCGACTCAAAAACAAACTTGGCTTGAGGCTACCTTTTTGGAGCTAAGAAAGAATCGGGGAATCGATTTAGATCTTTTTGTGGAAAGATACGGTTACAATCCCTCCCTAGCCAAACACTTTTCTCTGTTTCAGAAAGAAGGTTTAATCGCTAGAGAGGGAAATCATTTAAAGCTTACCCGCAAGGGGCGATTACTGGCTGACCTGGTGACTGAGAGACTCGTTGACTCTTAAAATGGAACCTCTTCATCACTCATTCCGCCACTTGCCGTTTCACTTCCTAAAGAGCTATCGAGCCCAGTAGCAGGGGCAAAATCATTGCTAGTCGAGGCGTTAGAGGTTCTTTCTCCAGGGCCACCTAAAAACTGAATGTTTTGAGCAATAATTTCTGTGGTGTATCGTTTGTTGCCTTCTTTATCATTCCATTCTCGGGTTTGAAGACGTCCTTCAACATAAGCCTGGCGACCTTTGGAAAGGTATTGACCACAGAGCTCGGCCATTTTTCCCCAAATGACCACTCTGTGCCATTCGGTTCGTTCCTGTTTTTGTCCACTTTTGTCGGTCCAACTCTCATTAGTAGCTAAATTAAAATTAGCCACAGCACCCCCATTGGTAGTGTAGCGAACTTCTGGATCTCCACCGAGTCGACCGATTAAAATTACTTTATTGACACCACTAGCCATATATCCTCCAATGAATCTTTGTATATTCACTCATAAAGACAGGCTACACTTGAGTCAAGAAACTAAAGGAAGCGTAACCATGGAATTCATGAAAAATCATCGACGTAGTCAAATTCTCTTAGGCCCCGCGGAATGTTCGGTGGTTCAGCGCGTTGTGGCAAAGACTATTGACTTTATTATTGTGGCTATCATTTTCCTTTTGGGTAAAGCACTTTGGTTGCCTTTAGGCTGGTTGGGGGCATTGGTTTATGCGGCAATTCAAGATTCCTTAGGTCAGGGGCAAAGTGTGGGGAAAAAGATCATCGGCCTTCAAGTGCTAGAGGACTATTCAGGCCTGCCCTGTTCGCCTTCTCACTCTATCTTGCGGAATATTCCCTGGGTTATCAGTTTGTTTTGTCTTCCAATTCCAGTAGTTGGAGTCTTAATGCAGCTAGTCTTGGTTCCTCTGATTTGTCTCGAGCTTTATTTATTGGTTACTTTAGATTCAGGGGTTCGTCTTGGGGATGTCATGGGGAACACCGTAGTAGTAGAGTATTTTGAAGAGCCTGATGATATGCTGCATCAGTAGAATTAATTCGATTACTAGAAACCGAAGAGCAGCTTTGCTATAATTTTATTAAGATATTCCAGTTTTTCTCTCCCTTTTAAAAATCATTGTGAAAATAAAAAACAGGCAGCAGAAGTTGTCTGGAAACTTTTGAGAATAATGAATGGACTTGATTAATTCCATTTTTTCAAAAACTATCATCGGTCTGGACATTGGTGTGTCCGGTATTAAGGCCGTTGAGTTAAGTTTCGGAAAAAAAACATCTCTGGCTGCCTACAACCGAATTTCGTTGCCCTGGGACGCCATCACCCCGGATGGTGTTATTAAAAACGAGTTGGCGATTACGAATGCGCTCAAAAAACTCTTTGCAGCTAAGAATTTCAGCACTCGTCAAGTGAGTGTGGGGATTTTTGGAAATTCTATTCTAAGCAAACCCATTCACTTGCCCCAAATGGCTGAGAAAGACATTGAAGACCAGATCTACTGGGAAGCTGAGCAATATATTCCTTTTAATATTGAAGAGTGTGAAATCGATTTTGCGGTCGTTGGAAACACATTACAAAAAGTCGAAGCTGGAACCCAATCCATGATTGAGGTTTTATTAGTAGCTGCCAAAAAAGAGTATGTTCAGAGTTTTACTAATCTGATTGAGAGTTCTGGACTGAAAGTGGTCGTTTTAGACTATCAAGCTTTCGCTCTGGGGAATGCCTTTGAGTTTAATTATCGAGCAGAACTATCTCAATCGGCTCTCGGGGACACTCATGTCTTAATAGATTTGGGTGCAGGATACACCAAACTTTCATTTTTAGAGAAAGAGAACACGGTATTTACTACCAAGGTGAGTGCAAGCGGTTCTGGATGTACGCAGCTCATTAGTGAAAGATTGGGGGAGTCTTTTGAACAAGCGGAGAGGGTCAAGTTGAAAGAATCGGGTTCACCCTTGGTTTCGCCGATCATTCAAGATTACAATGCTCATTGGGTCTCGGAAATTCAGAAAAGTATCGATGTCTTTTTTGGGGGATCTGCCGAGCGCCACCTGCAAAAAATTTACTACACGGGGGGAGCTTCTCAAACACCCGGGCTAATCGAATCGCTTTCTAATATATACCCTGAACAGGTTGAAAACTTGGATCCAGTTAAGAATCTCTTCTTTCCAAGAAACGGGGTAAATCGAAGATTGATTGATGACTTGTCTCTCCTAGGCACCGCGGCAGTAGGGCTAGCGCTTCGCAAAACCGGAGACAGTAAATGATCAAAATAAACCTAAATAAAAGGGGAGCGTCTGGTCAACCGAATTCGAAATTGAAACTGGATTCAAAATTACTCAATTCTCTGAATTTGCCTCAAATCACACTGGACGCGAGTTTTCTGATTTTAATGGTCGTTGCTCTGTCTCTTGCAGTAATCCCCCATTTATTATTTGTAAAATATCGAGAACAAACCGAAGAAAATCATAAGAAAAACATAGAGGCACTGGGTGCTGAAGACAGTAAAGTAAAAGCAGAGACGGAAGATTATAAAACCCTGCAAGCAGAAATGAGAAGTGTCGAGGAGCAGGAAAGTCGACTTAATTCTAGGTTAGCGGTTGTCAAAACACTACAGGCTTCTCGGCGGGGACCTGTAAATATCTTAGATGCTGTCGGGCAATTACTCCCACAGAGAGTGTGGTTAACCAATCTTGAGTTGAATTTTGAACCTTCTTATCAGATTCAACTGACCGGAAAAGGCTATTCCAGTGAAGATGTGGCTGAGTATGTAGAAAAATTAAACTCCTCTGTCTATTTTGAAAAAGTAATTTTAGATAACGTTTCAACCCAAAAAGAAGGCGAACAACAGGGCAGCACTAAAGCATTCTTTATTTATGTGGTCCCAAAAGCAGCTGAGGGAGTAAATAGGGTTTTAACCGGAGAAAAGCCCCCAAATTAGTAACTATTAATTAAATTATGGTCGATAAAATTAAAATTGTTCTCGTAATGTTTGCGCTGGGTGTTCTCGGGGGAGGGTATGAGTTTTATGATTTCTTCAATGCGGATCTCATAAAAATGAATAATGAAATTGAAAGCAAACGAAATGCGCTGAATCAATCAAAAACAGAGTTGGCTAAACTAAAAAACTTCTCTGCGGGCTTGGTTGATATTAAGGCCCGATTAAAAAAAACCAATTCCGAATTCGAGGAAGCTTTGGAGTTTATTCCCAGAACTTTGGATCTCTCTAAGCTTTTAGCAAAACTCAATGTGTTAGCAAGAAATAGCGGAGTAGATATCGATGCTTTCAAACCCATAAAAGATGAAAACAAAAAGTCAGAGAGTTCAGAAAAATCGTTTTATCAAACGGTGGCTGTTGAGTTGCAATTAAGAGGTGGTTTTGCTCAAACAGTTATGTTTTTTGATCAGATTTCGAGATTAAAAAGAATCCTTAATGTCGAAAGCTTAAAAATGGTCAGCAAGAGCGGAGAAGAAAATCGGGGGCCTGCTTCGGTTGTAACCCCTCTTGAAACTGCGGTTTTGTTAAAGACTTATAGGTTTTCGGAATGAACTTTAAACTAAAAAGCTTGAGGTTTGTGTGTTTTACAGCTTTGGCAATGTGCATTTCCATCTTAGCCAATGAGCCAAAAGGAACCAATATCTACAATCCTGCAGGCAAGAGGGATCCTTTTAAAGTTTTGGTGTTGGGTAGTGCTCAGCGAAAGCCGACAGCCATTTATCCAACGGAGAAATATGATTTGGAGCAACTCACGTTGAAAGCTATTCTTCGTGTTCAGGGAAAAAGTAGAGCTATGGTTCAGGCTCCGGACGGTCAAACCTTTGTGATTGTCGAAGGCGAGGTAGTGGGGCGTGAGCGGGCGACTCTAAGTCGAATTTTAAAAACTGAAATTATTTTTACCCAGAAAACATTTAACTATTTAGGTAATTCTAGCCTGATTGAACGGGTTTTATCTTTGCCTCCTGAACAGGTCAGCTTAGCTACTGACTTAGTCTCTCCAGAAAAAAAGAATGAAGAGGTTCAAAATAAAAAGGCAGTTGGAGTGGCAAAGAAAAAAAATGAGCCAAAAATTCCGGATTTTAATGGCGTTGGGGATATCAATAAAGTTAACGAATCACTCCAAAAAGTGATGAATAGGCCGGCTGAACTGGAAAAACAGTTAGACGAGATGATTGGGAAATAAAATCTCCAATTGAGTCAGCGTAATGTGAGGAAAAAATATGAGTAAATGGATAGTTTATCACATGGTGGTGCTTCTAGTATCAGCGTCCTTTTCAAGCAATGTCTACGCTAAAGCCAATTCAAACAAATCGAAACAAGAAGCCCAATACGAGAACAAGACATCCCGTGACTCAGACCTGGATGCTTTAGAAGAATTAGAGTCAGTCATTTCGGAAGAAAAGCGAAAAGAGCCTTCTTCAACAACAACAGGCAGACAACCGGTGTCTAAAGCTAAGCAACCCCAACGACAGATTGCAGAGGATGATTCCCTTGATAATACCCTCCAAGGTGAAGGTGAGGGTGAGTTTTCTGCGGGGCCAGATCTCGATGCCAACGCTTCTGAGTTTCCAGAACTTGATCTTGAAAGCCCGACTGAACCCTCGAAATCCAAATCCACAGCCATTTCAAAAGCGAAGTCGGATGATCTTACCCAAAAGGAAGAGTTGGTAGAGAAGAGTTCAGTACCCTATGAAGGCCAGTCTTCTACTCCTAAGACTGTGACTTCGAAACCAACACAGCTGCCCGCTGTGGTTTCCAGCGTATCTGAGAGTGTTCCTGCAGCTAAAAACGAAATATTCAATTTGGAATTTAAGATGGAAGGTGATGTTTCTAGGATCTATGTGACTTCAAGATACAAACTCAGATATCAAGAGAAACGAAACGCAGCAATGAAGCAGTATGTGTATGTTTTTGAAAATACAATGGTGCCCGAGCGGATTGAAAGAGCCTATGATACTAGCGAATTCTTGAGTCCGGTGGCTTTATTCACACTTCTTCAAACACCCAAAAATAAGGTTCCATTAGCTAAACTGATTATTCAATTAAGAGAGGATAAAACTCCAGTGGTGACTAACACCGAAAAGGGGATGTTCATTGATTTTCCGGCACCCGATGAACAAGGAGACGCTCGAGTTGCTTTGGGGGATGAAAATAAAAAATTTACTTCCGAAGAAAATACTTTTTCTCCCAACCAGGTTTTTACGGGTCGACCGATTGAGCGATTAGAAATTAAAAACACCGACATTCAAGATGTGATTAGATTAATCGGTCGAAGCAGTGGGTACAACATTGTCATCGGAGAGGACGTGACAGGTAAGATAGGGGCTTTGAGCTTAGAGAACATTCCCTGGGACCAAGCTTTCGCATTGGTACTACAAAGTAAAAAATTGGGTTATGTACGACAGGGTAATGTGTTAAGAGTGGCAACTCTAGCTGCATTGAAATCTGAGAAAGAGGAGATCGCTGCTGTTGAACAATCGAAAGTTAAAGCGGAATCCTTACGAACTGTGATCATACCGATCAGTTATGCCAAGGCCACCGACTTAGCTCCCAAAGGAAAAGCTTTGATGAGCGAAAGAGGAAGCATGGAGGTTGATGAACGCTCGAATAGTATCATTGTGAGAGATATCGATCGATCTGTCGGCAAAATGCAAAAATTGTACGCTATGCTCGATACGCAGCCACCGATTGTTTCAGTTTCCGCAAAAGTCGTTGAGATGAAATCTGATTTTTCAAGAAGTTTTGGAATGAATATTTTAAAGTTTGGAACGTCAACCTCGGGAATTAATGCTGACGTCAACTTCGATAAGTTCTCTGTGAGTGGAAATACAATCAATATTAAAGCTCCAGACTTTGCTAAGTTAGATGCGACGATTGGGCTAGCCGAACTTGAGGGACAAACCAAAGTATTAGCTAATCCTACTGTTTCGGTAAATCAAAACCAAAAGGCTACTATGACACAAACCTTATCCTCGTTCTTCCCCGTGGCTCAACAGGGGGCAGGCGGGTTTGCCGTTCCCAGTTTACAAGCGATTGATACGACGTTGTCTTTGGAGGTGACTCCTATTGTTTCCGGAGATGGTTCTATTTCTATGACTGTAAATGTTAAAAATGAAGTGCCTCAGAAAGCCTCGGGGGGAGCTTCGGTTTCAGTGGATAAGAGGAATGTTCAAACTCAAGTCCTACTTGAAAACGGGGATACGGCAGTCATAGGGGGAGCATTCTCAAGTACCTCCACGACAAGTATGGGAGGCGTGCCCGGGTTAATGAGATTGCCTTTGGTCGGAATGTTGTTTTCGTCGACCGAGCTTAAAGAGATCAAAAACGAAATTCTCATTTTCTTAACCGCAAAAATTTTAAATACAGAAGAATCCTTTAAACGAACCTTTTAGAGAACTTCAGCAAGAGAGGGCTCCGTCATGAATGTGATTTTGCAGTGGGGGATCAATTTAGTGTTGGTGGGAGGATTTTTGGGAATGTGGTTTGAGACTAAAAAACGCACTCAAAGATCGTCAGACGTTCAGTTGAAAGACACTCTTCAGAAGCTGGAATCTCGTCTAACCCAGATGGAGATCGAGCTTGAGAAGTTCCAACACCTTTTTGATGAGAAGACAAAAGCTCTTGATTCAGTTTTTGAACAATTCAACAAAATATTAAGAAACAACAAAATGATGGCAAGCAACTTTCCATTGACCCAAGAAGAAAGTGAATTGAAAGAGGCTCTCTATGTTGCTCTTCAAAAAGATGAGATTCCTTCGGTGGCTCAATTTGAAACCACTAAAATTAGGCTCCAAAAAGAATCTTCACTGGATCTTAAGACTCTACTCAAAGGGCAGCTGGCCTAGTAACTAATTGAAAATAATAGTGAAAGTTGTGGTTGCTTGAGATTAGCAATTCTTCCCTCCTTTTCTTTCCTTTCTAAAGATAAATGTTGACAGGTTGGGTCACTCAGCCAAAAATACAATCTGGATCGGTAGTGTTTGGTAGTAGTTCAGAGTCCTTCCGGATGTATTGAGGGAAACTGTCAACGAGCACGTCCTGATAAGTTTGGTTAAACCAGTTTTTGAGGTCGGCAAAGAACCTTCGTTATGGGGGCGTAGAAGGTCTTGTCCTTAAAATCTGGGATAACTGAGAAAACATTGGCTAAAACACCTTTCAGGTTGGGGGTAAAAATGGAGAAGGCTAAAATTATTAAGCGTTATCAAAACCGAAAACTCTACGATACAGATGCGAGTTGCTACGTGACACTCGACGAGATCGCAGAGATGATCCAGCAAGGTGAAGAAGTTATGGTTGTAGATAACCGTAACCAAAAAGACATCACTGCTGCGACATTGACCCAAATCATTTTTGAAAAGCAGAAGCGTTCAGAGAGCCCAGTGCCTATTTCAACCTTGCGACACATTATTCAGCAAGGGGATGGCTCTTTTAGCTCTTTTCTAGCAAAGTCCTCAGATGGCAACCAAATGGATGTCATTAGAGCTTTAGAAACCCAGGTTCGTGATTTAACTGGGAAGTTAGATGCTCTTGCGCGAAAAACTACAATGACCACTCCAAAAGAGGCTTCTCCAGTTACAAAACCTGCAGAAGTTTAATATTTGTAGTTGATATTAGCAACTTAGGCTCCAACACAATTTAGCCATGATTTCTGAATAAAACAGAGTCTTGGAGGGGAGCTAGACTTTAATTATAATAAAGGATAGCTCCCCTGTCTGGTGCGTGAGTGAGAATTATTCTAACCTACATTTTCTTAACCAGGGGTTTTCACTTGCTGCGGTGTGCATGCCTGCATGTTCAGGAAGCCTAAAGCAGTAATAAGACTTCCACTTGAATTAATTGGTTAAGAATATTACTGACCACGGCCTTATGATGGGGGAGTCTAAACTGCTGGGTAGATTACTAGCGAGTTTAGTAGTGAGCAGATGTTTACTAGCGATAAAACAATAAAGTGGATAGAGAACTTAGCTGAACAAGAGTGCTTAATTCAGCTAGGCGAAAAGTCATCCCTCGATATCTGTTCAGTGAAAGATGAAGTTCTTTGTACAGAAACGAGTTCGTTCGTTAGGGCTTTGTTTTACCATTTTGAATATCTCACCAAATTGTTCAATGCTCGAGTTGAAGTCCCATTCTTAAAAATTAAAGTTCAATCCAAAGAAGAAAACTTTAAAAGTTTCACTTTGAGTCGAAATCGCATTTCGTTGACCGTTACCGGCAATCAGCCGGGAGCCATTCAGTTGCAAGGCGTACGAGAAGACAGTGGCGAGATGGGTGTCAATAGCGTCATCTTTTCGGGGCTCATTGAAGGGCGATTTGAAACTTTTGACGAAGTAAAATGGTTTTTCTTGGATAATCCCATTTTGCCTGAGCAAGTAGCGCGGCATTATCTCACTGAGTTCCTCCAAGTGAGTCGTTCTAACCATACCCACTGAAAATTAAAGTATAGGAGCTAAAAGGCGGCAGCTATTTTCTGTGAGTTGTTTACACAAGCCCCTGCGCCTGAATGTTTCGGTTTGAATTTGCACCGAGTTCTTTTTGTCATCATCAAAAAGTTTTTGAGCTTGTTGATTTATGCCGACATCTTGAATCAATAGGGTGATTTCAAAATTCAATCGAAAACTTCGAATATCCATATTCCCTGAACCAATCAAAGTGAGCTCATCATCAATAGTCATCAATTTAGCGTGTAAGATTTTGGGTTGGAATTCAAAGATCTTCGCTCCCGCTTCGAGTAGCTCATCGTAGTAGGACCGGGATGCCCATTTGACTAACCACTGATCATTTTTCTCTGGAAATACGAGTTTTAGGTCAACACCTCTCAAAGCAGCCACCTCTAAAGCAGCCAGCATCGAACTGTCGGGAATAAAATAAGGAGTCATCAATGAAATTTGTTTCTGGGCAGTAGTCACACCTCCGAAAATAGCTCGATGTAACGACTGGAAAGAGGTGTCTGGACCACTATCAATGACTTGAATTAAGGCATTTCCTGGGTGTTGAAGGGGAGGGTAGTACTTGAGTGAAGAAAGATCCTCCTGAGTCGTAAATTTCCAGTCGGCTCGAAAAACCTCCTCTAGTTGATGACAGACCGGGCCCCAAAGCTGAATTGAAAAATCTCGCCATTGGTGGTCTCCGGGTTTGCCCAGATATTCTCTTCCTAGATTGGTTCCTCCCGTGAAAGCGGTTCGCCCGTCAACGACCAATATCTTTCGGTGGTTTCTAAAGTTGAAGTTGATTCTCTGGGGTATTAAGGAAAAAGGTAAGAATCCTGCTATGTGAATCCCGGTTCTTTTGAGTTTCCGAAAATGGAGGCGTTTAAGAGAAAGTGAACCTAAAGAATCGTAAAGGATTCGAACTTCAACACCTCGGTTTCTTGCTGCAATCAAAGAATCAAAAATATTCTCAGTAATAGCATCCGAGGAAATAATGTAATACTCCAGGTGGATATAGGATTTAGCAGCACTAATTTCTTGGATCATGGAGTTAAGAGCTTCTTGGGGATCAGTGAGAAAGGTAATTCTGTTTCCATAAGAAACTGGAAAGCTTGAAACATTTTGAAGTAGGTTAAAAAAAGAAATAGGGCTCACTCTGTCTGAGGAAAGTTCCTGTTGAGAAGACTTACCCTCTGCAACGGATAAGATTGGGGAAATGATTTTTTTTCGTTTAAATGCCTGTCGGATCAATCGTTCGGGACCAAAAGAGAAATAGATCGCGGGGCCTAAAACAGGCACCAAAAGAACAAATAGGCTCCAAGAAACAGTGGAAATAGGTTCTCGTTTGTGAACAAGTAAATGGAGGATTGCCGCTAGTGCTAAAACAACCCAAAGAGCAAAGTAGAAACTCGACATAACATTTAAGAGTTACCAATCAAAATGGAAATTGTAATCAAAAGAACGTTTTCAAGTCTTGGATTGCACTTTTAGCGGAATCAACACCGTCAATTATTGGCACATCATTAGCAAATAGAGGCTTGGAGGATGAAAACTATGAAAAATAAATCAGGTCAAGGATTGGTAGAGTATCTTATTTTGTTGTGTTTAGTTACCGTCAGCAGCATAGCAGTAGTGTCCATTGTGGGACAAAACATTAAGGCCCAGTACGCCAAAATATCCAATGCCATTACTGGAAAAGGGGCACAAGTTCCGATGTCCAACGTGACTGCCGAGGCCTATAAACAGAGGGGAATGCATGATTACTTGGAGTCCGCAAGAGCATCGGATCGATAGTGAAAAAGCAACGAGGGAGTGTTTTGGTTGAAGGTGCGTTAACCCTCAGCTTAATTACGATAGCCATTATCATTCAATTAGAAATGGTTCGTCGAACTTGGGTTTCGAGTGTCTTGCAGTTGAGTGCATTTCAACATGTACGAAATACGATGTTGGGATTTTCAAATTCGCAAATAGAAGAGAAAGGTGAAAAGACGCTTAACCAGCTCTTCCCCTTTGTGGTTCAAAACTCGAAAACTAACGATTCACAGCAGATACATTTAATCAAAAGACGGCCGAAGAACCTGGAGGCTTGGTTTCATGTTCGGTATCCCTCGTTTCTTAAATTGGGTGAATCAGGAGTTGTGAAGAAAAATTATGAGGTAACAGAACTGTGTCGATTTCCTTTCTCATTATATCCCTAAGTGCTCTGTTTGCAGTGCCTCTCTGGACGCATTCACTTTATGAAGACATTTTTAGGACTGAGAAAACGATGATTGGAATGGATAATGGAGCCATTATTTTAGGCCGTGGAGACAGGGCTACTTTGAATTTTATTGAAAAAGCGAATAAGTTTATTTCGGGATTAGAGAAAATTCATCACCCATTGCATGCGTTACTTATTTCCGGGGTTGCAACTCCAAACGTGGTTTCTCAAGACCAAATGATTGAAAGCCTAATACGGACTACTCTAGAAAGCACTCTCTTGACCAGTCAATCAATGTGGTTAAAGACCTCGTTAGAGGCTGCTCGCTATTTAGCTGAATTCACCAAAAATGTAGCCATTGAACAACGAAGTTCTTTGGTGCCAGTCGATAAGAGGTCATGCTCCATTTGTTTTTTAACCCATCGTTTAGAAGTGGATACTTCTAAGTCCGCCAGTGATTTGTTTTCATTTGAAGGCAGAAAAAAATGGAGAATGAGAGTTGAAATCTTTCAGAAGAATAGGGGTGTGCAAACTGCCTGGGATTATCATTTTAAAGATTTTTCGGAAGATTGAAATGAAGAGCCTGACTAGAAACAATCGAGGAGTAATTTTGTTTGAAGCCGTATTATGTCTTCAATTGATTTTCTTGATTCTGTTTTATTGCCAGGTTGGAATAGTGCGAATGTGGCGGAAGAAAATTTCCGAACTTCAAGAAACGAGAATCCCTTATGACGGAGACAAGAGATGGCTTACCTCGAAAAATTTTTAAAAAAAATAAATAAGAAATCTAATGTTTTTGTAGTTGTGATTTGTTTAATAATTTCTGGTGTCGTGGTTTTAGAAATGTGGATTAAAATTAGAGATGGACTGGCCAAAGAAAATAAGCGAATTATTGTCGCCAGAAGAAATCTTTTACAAGGGGATATCTTAACTCTCGCAGACCTGGATTTTGTTTTTGAGAACAAAACAAGTTTGAGAGAAACTGACATTTATTTTGATGACCAAGACATTCCTGCTCTTGTGGGAAGAGAATTAAGGGAGAATGTTGAATCGAGAAGTCCGATTTTGCAAAGATCGCTTGTTTTTAACTCTAATAGAACTAAATCTCATTCAATCCCCAAGGGAAAAAGAGCTTTTTTTATTGAAGCCTCCAACTTTCATTGGGTTCAACCAGGATCTAAAGTAGATCTCATTTTGAAACCGCATTTGGATAATAAAAACAGTTTGATTTTAGCGGAGAATGTTATGGTTTTATCAGTTGATTCAGAAAATGAGCCGTTTGGAGTCACCGTGGCTCTGACGCCTTTGGAAATTGATTGGATTCAGAGAAACTCGAAAACTGGCCCTATTGTTTTAGCCGTAAGAAATCCAAAAGATAAGGGACGGAGCACGGCATTAAATAAAGGCAAGCAGCGTTTTCCAAAACGGGTTAAAGTAGAAGTGATAACGGAGGGTCAATGAGGGGTACTCGACAATCTAAAGCAAACCACTTTTTAATTGTTTTAATTTGTTTGACTCAATGTGTACCTAGCTTCATTTTTTCAGCTGTCGCCCCCCTTCCGCAGGGTGAGTTAAGGATGGGTCGAACTGGAACTTGGAATAAAGATCATAACGCAGTTTACTTTGAGCTCACCAAGGCGGTTCAAAAATGGATTGAAAATTTAGAGCCAGTCGCTGTTCGGGTTTCCTTAGATGGGAGTTCTCTTCCTGCAAAAAGCGTGGAATATGACCGTCAAAGAGCCGATTTGTCAAAGTTGTCTCAGGATCTAAAGACAGCCCTGTTTCAAGGGATGGCAAGTTCATCTCTGCAAATCTTGAGAGAAAAGCTAGTGGACTCTCGGAAAAGAGCCTCATCCTATCCGGATTTGGGACCTCAAATTCAAGAGTCTCTTTTGGTGGAGGGGGCCTATTACTGGAATCTAGGAAACAAGAAATCAAGTCGTTCTCTCATTGAACGGGCTATTCGAATTCATCCACATGGCGTTTTGCCGACCTTTGCAGAGTGGGATCAAAACAACACAAATTTTAACACTGAAGCATTTGATGGATTTATCCATCAGATTAGAGCTCAAACCGTTCGAAACTGTCTAATGGTCATTGAAACCACGCCGTCTAAAGTCCAATTAAAGATCAACGGTTTTCAGTTGGAAAACTCCCAAGAAGTAGCTTTAGCTTCTGGTTTTCAACACCATCTTGAAGTTACCCAAGATGGTTTTTTGGGGCAAAAAAGAAAAGTATCTTGCTTAGGTCCAGAGCGAAGAAAATGGCGGTTCCATTTGGCAAAGAGGGTTCCTGTACACGAATTTGAGCGAGAAATAGATGAAACGATTTTGAGTTCTCAAAAGAGTAAGTCGATGATTTTAATCGAGCCAGAGAAAGAACATTTTAAATTGTTTCTTTATACACCTGGTAAATATTTGGATGAGATTCCTCTGAGTCAACCCATTAAGTTGGCAGAAGTACAACAAGGTAATGTGATGGAACAAAGTCCATTGGTATCAGATGCTATTGTGAGCTTGTTTGATAAGCATCAGCTTTTGGCTTCGGACTTACGGCTGAATGACCAAGATTTCGTTCAAATTCCCTCACCGTTTAGGGGGGAAATGGCTTTAGCTCGTACTGAAAAACGATGGATCGATTCTCCAGTTTTCTGGGGAATTGTGGGTGGAATTTTAGTGGGGGGTGCGATTACCTATTTTGCCAATCGAAAACAAAGTTCTACGGCCACTAGTGAAGATTGGGAGTAGGGGATGATATGAGAAATGATAAATATCTTGTGGAGTTTCTTCACCAACTTACAAAAAAAGACATTTTCATTGCGGTGTGGATCTTAGGAGCCGCGACTTTTTCTTACTTGATGTGGAGTTATCAAAAAAAGGTTACCCAAAGGAATTTCAAGCCTTCAGATAACTCAAATACCCCCCCCTCCAAACAGGTGGTACAGACTCAGAAATCAAAAAAAAATTAAAAACGTAGTTTTAAGGATATCAAGATTAGAAGTCGTTTTCTTCACCCTCATCTTCGACTGCAATGTCTTCCACAACTTCTTCAGCGTCCTCACTAAGATCATCATCGCTCTCAAAAGGCTCTGCCGGTGATGAATCAGCCTCATCCGACTGCATTAAACCCTCAGTCATGACCTTTTCCGAAGATTTCTTTCGAGTTTCAGATTTGGTGGGAATGCCTATTAGAAAATCCTGCTGAGACATTTTGTGGCCACATTTGGGGCAGTTGATTTCATCTTTATTAAAATCATAGAATTTGGTCTGACACTTTTTGCAGGCCCTTTTGTTTCCAAGGGACAAGGGGCCACTAGATTTGGTCGCTGCTTTTTTCATATGCACATTTACCTCACGCCATCGTCAGCATTAAAAACGATCCATATAATTTTGCCAGTGTTTAGCTATAAAGAAATCACACGTCAAGAGACAAGAGTGTTAAGCCATATTAAAAGCAGTCAACTCCACAAAACGCTGATATCGTTCATTAATCATCTCTTTGGTCAGGGGTAAAAGGTTCCTAAAACCGAAATCTTGAACAATAAATGAGGCCATGACACTGCCATAGACAATGGCTTTTCTTAAAGTGTAACGGGATAGATTAAAATTAGGTTGTGAAGCGATATAGCCCATAAATCCCCCAGCGAAAGTGTCTCCCGCTCCAGTGGGATCTTTAACCTCAGCCAATGGCAAACCGGGTACGCTAAAGACATCTCCATCATTGAAAAGGACGGCTCCATACTCCCCGCGTTTGATCACAAGAAGTTTGGGCCCCCAGCTGCGAACCGTTTTAGCTGCGGTCAGAATATTAAAGCTATTGGTCAGCTGTCGAAGCTCTCCTTCATTAATAATTAAACAATGACATTTTGAAATGACATTGATTAAGGACTCTCGTTGACTTCCAATCCAAAAGTTCATGGTGTCTAGAGCTATAAACTTGGGATGTTTGACTTGAGATAGCACCTTATCTTGTAAAGCAGGAACAATGTTGCCTAAAAAAACATAGTCAGATTGAGTGTAAGCCGCCGGGACTTCTGGAGAAAAGTGTTCAAAAACATTGAGGTGAGTCGCTAAAGTTTGCGCCTCATGCAGTTCATATCCGTATTTACCCGCCCAGTGAAAAGTTTTACCCTTATCAATTTTTATTCCCGAGGTGTCCACTCCACGGCTTTTCAGGAGAGCTAGATGGTCCTGAGGAAAGTCCTCACCCACCACGCTGATACAATTTACTTTCGCAAAATAAGAGGCCGATAAAGAGAAGTGATTAACTGAGCCTCCTAAAACTTTCTCTTGAATTCCAAAGGGTGTTTCGATGGTATCGAAAGCCATGGAGCCCACAGCTAAGATTGCTGACATAGGTCAATTCCTTTCTTTTCTTAATTTATTCTGGAAGAACGAACTGGAAGAAAAGAGTTCGACCTTTACGTTTGATTTCCAAATAAATCCGTTTTGATGAGCCTAAAGCTTTTTTGTAATTAGCCACCGAGTTAGTGGATTGACGATTAATTCGGATGATGACGTCTCCCACTTCCAATCCCAGCATTTGCTCAGCGATAGATCCAGGTTGAATCCCTTCAATCACCACGCCTTCCTTCTTTTTGTCTGGGCCAACGACGAGCCCCAATTTATCGGGTTCTTGTTCTTTTGGAGATAGTTTTTCTGGTTCTTTCTCATTTTCAGGGAGTTCGCCGATTTTAACGCTCACAGAACGAGATTTTTTGTCGTTGTAAGACATCACTTTTAGTTTAATCGTTTCGCCTGGCTTGTAGTTTCCAATCTTCCTTTGAAGTTCGTTGACGTCTTTGACAGGTTTCCCATCTACTTCTAAAACTACATCGCCTGCAGAGATTCCTGCTTTTTGAGCCGGGCTACTTTCGAGAACCTCGTGAATTCCCACTCCCTCTTTAATTCCTAATTCTTTCGCCAATTCAAGATCTAGAGGTTGAATGTAAACTCCCAACCAACCGCGGGTGATTTTGCCACTGCTAATCAGTTTTTGTGCAATGTCTTTGGCAAGATTAGAAGGAATCGCAAACCCAATGCCCATGTATCCGCCGCTGCGAGTATAAATGGCGGTATTCACTCCCATCACTTGTCCATCTAAATCGCAAAGGGGCCCCCCTGAGTTTCCAGGGTTGATAGCAGCATCGGTTTGTATGAGATCCCCGCCAATTTCGGTGACCCCTGTCGAATTTCTGCCCTTGGCACTCACGATTCCTACCGTGACCGATTGATCTAAGGCAAAAGGACTGCCGATAGCGATCGCCCAATCTCCCACCTCAACCTGGTCCGAGTCCGCCCAGTCTGCTGAAACCAAATTATTTTGACCTTCAACTTTAATGACCGCTAGATCGGTTTTGGGATCGGTTCCAATAATTTTTGCCTTCAATTCTGCACGGTCGTTAGACAATCTAACTAAAATTTCAGTCGCATCTTCCACCACATGGTTATTGGTAACGATGAATCCCTTTTTATCAATAATGAAACCGGATCCGACACTCGTTTGAGGGGTTTCTTGTTGAAAAGGAAATGGGGAACCAAATCTTTCAAAGAAATCAAAGAAGGGATCTCTAGGCATGCCTTCCTCGTCGTCTGGGGATGGTTGTCCCCTGCGACCACGGGGATTTATTTTAAGTTTACTTTTTTTGGGGGTGCCTTTAGTGGCCTTGATATTAACTACCGAAGGTCCTACTTTCTTTGCTACGGCACGAAAACTTTCCGATGTTTTTCTTAATTCAGAACTTCCCGCTGCTCCATTTTGAACCGTAGTTTTAGTATCAGCAGAAGCCGGGTTGTCTAAAACGTGGGTTTCAGCGGATTTTTGGAATTTTTGATAAAGAAATTGTCCTCCAGCATAAAGAATGACACTGGAGATAGCCGCTGTCAGGGCTATGCCCAAATAGAGAATGGAAGACTTGAACTTGGGTTTTGAAGAATGTTCAGACATTCGAGCTCCTTAAGACTTTAAATACGTGCTGATTTGGCTGAGGTTTCTCTGGCTTTATGGAACTCAAGTTCTCCACCTCTACCACCCGAAATCAGTATTGAATCTCCTGACCTAAAATCACCGGCCAGTATCTTCTCGGATAACGGATTTAGAATGAGTTCTGTGATTAACCTCTTAAGGGGACGAGCCCCGAAAGTCGGATCATATCCACGCTCAGCCAAAATCTCCTTGGCACTGTGGTCGATTACCATACTGAGATTTTTAGCTTCGAGCAACTGTTTTACCGATTCAAGTTGAATGTCGACTATGTGCGTTATTTCTGATTTCGATAAAGGATGAAAGAGAATCATATCGTCGAGTCGATTCAAAAACTCAGGTCTGAAATGGGATCTGACCTCATGCATAACTTTTTCGCGAGTTTTAGCTGTAATCGCCTCTTCCGCTTGTAAATGCTGAGTCCCTAAGTTGGAGGTCAGAATAATGATAGTGTTTTTGAAATTGACCTGATTTCCTTGTCCCGAGGTCAATATTCCGTCATCAAGCACCTGCAATAATATGTTGAAAACATCGGGATGAGCTTTTTCCACCTCATCAAAAAGAACCACGGAATAGGGCCGTCTTCTAACGGCTTCGGTCAATACCCCCCCTTCTTCGTAACCCACATAACCCGGAGGGGCCCCGACCAACCTGGAGACCGAATGCTTTTCCATGAATTCACTCATATCAATGCGTACCATATTAGATTCGTCATCAAATAAAAATTGAGCTAGAGCTTTAGCCGTTTCGGTTTTTCCAACTCCTGTGGGTCCTAAAAACAGAAACGCTCCAATGGGTTTTTTGGGGTCGTGGAGACCCGCCTGACTGCGTTTCACAGCGTTGCAGACTGCAGTCACAGCTTCACTCTGTCCCACCACTCTCTTACGAAGAGCTTGTTCCATTCTAAGAATTTTTTGCTTTTCAGACTCAAGCATTTTGGAGACCGGGATTCCGGTCCATTTGGCTACTACCTCAGCGATATCTTCTTCCGTAACCTCTTCTTTTAGCATGCGCTTCTCAGAGGCCTGATTAGCCAAAAATTCATTAGATTTGACCAGCTTCTTCTCCAATTCATTGAGCGTTCCATATTTGAGTTCGGCTGCTTTTCCTAAGTTACCCTCTCGTTCAGCACGCTCAATCTGGAGTTTGGTCTGTTCAATTTCTTCTTTGATCTTCGAAACTTTCAAAATAAGATCCTTTTCGCTTTTCCATTGCCCCTTCATGACATCACATTTGCTTTTTAAAGCAGTCATCTGAGCTTCAATGTCGGCTTTTCTTTTTAATGCTGAGGGGTCGGTATCTTTTTTTAAGGCCTCTTTTTCAACGCCTAATTGAATCAAGTTTCGTTCAATCTCATCAATTTCAGTGGGGAGACTGTCGATTTCAATTTTAAGCTTTGAAGCCGCTTCATCGATCAAGTCGATGGCTTTGTCGGGTAATTGTCGGTTGGTAATGTACCGGTGACTGAGCTTTGCTGCAGCTACCAAAGCCGAATCTTGAATGCGGATTTTGTGGTGAACTTCATATTTCTCTTTGAGCCCGCGAAGAATCGAAATGGTGTTTTCAACTGAGGGTTCTCCCACATACACTTGTTGGAATCGTCTTTCTAAAGCTGAGTCTTTCTCAATATACATTCGATATTCATCAAGCGTAGTGGCTCCGATGCATCGTAATTCACCTCTAGCTAGTTGGGGTTTCAGCATATTTGAGGCATCTAAACTTCCCTCGGCTTTTCCTGCTCCCACTACCGTGTGCAGTTCATCGATAAATAAAATAACTCTTCCTTGACTAGCGGAAATCTCTTTTAAAACGGCTTTGAGGCGGTCTTCAAACTCTCCTCTGAACTTGGCCCCAGCCACTAAAGCACCCAAATCTAGAGATAATAAAGATTTATCTTTCAAACTGTCGGGCACATCTTTAGCTATGATTCTTTGAGCCAATCCTTCGACGATAGCTGTTTTTCCAACTCCAGGTTCACCAATTAAAACGGGATTGTTTTTTGTTCTTCGAGATAAAACCTGAATCACTCTTCTGATCTCGCTATCTCTGCCGATAACGGGATCGAGCCTTCCGTGAGCAGCAGCTTTGGTAAGGTCACGAGTATAGCGTTCTAGAGCATTGTACTTTTCTTCTGGATTCTGGTCGGTAACTCGTTGAGAGCCTCGAACTTTAGAGAGAGCTTCGAGAAAATGAGCTCGTGTCAGATTAAGTGATTTTAAAAAATTAACTATCGAGGTCTCTTTGGATGAGAACATCGCTAAAAAGAGATGTTCGGTGCTGATAAAATCATCTTTGAGTAATTTTGATTCTTCCTCAGACTGAACGAAAAGCTTTTGGAGAGCAGGAGAAGTGTAAGTCTGAACATTTCCATGAACTTGTGACTTTTTGTTCAGCAGTGACTCTATTTCTGCGATGGCTTTCTTGGATAAACCGGATGATATTTTTTCAAGACATTGAGTGACAAGGCTGTCATCTTGTTTCAATAATGTATAAAGCAGATGGTCGAGATCTACACTTTGGTGGTTCTTTTTTATTGCGAGGCTTTGAGCGTCAACAACAGCCTCTTGAGCCTTCACTGTGAACTGGTTTAGATTCATGGTTGCCCCCTTCTCAGGCAGATATTCTAAGCTTAAGTATGGGGACCAATTTGAGAAAGTCAAAGACAACTCTAAGAATTAAAACAAAAAAATGACTAATAGATTTAACCAGTTAAGCCCGATTAGATTCGCAAAGAAGTATCCCTTTTGGCCGTACCTTAAGCGATATCCAAAGAGGTACTCGATAGGATTACTGACTTTGGCATTGGTAGATTTAGTTAACGTTTCGCTTCCTCTGTTCGTGAAATATGCCATTGATGCCATTGAGCCCAAGAACCTCCACAAGCTAATTTGGGCATCCGTTGGGTATTTAATTTTGATGATACTTCAATCTTACGGTCGATATCTTTGGAGAATCTATCTCATGGGAACTTCTCATTTGGTCGTCCGGGAGGTTCGGCAAAAAGTTTACTGCCATCTTCAAAAGCTGCCACTGGAGTTTCATCAAAAAAACCCATCGGGAGACCTAATGTCTCGGGTAACTAATGATATTGAAGCGGTCAGAATGGCATTGGGTCCCGGAATTTTGGTAACCGCAGACGCAATTTTAATGCTGATTTTGATTATTCCTCCGATGTTATTACTTTCCCCCAAGCTTTCTCTACTTGCTTTTGCTTTTTATCCATTGGTCCCGTGGATTACTAAACGAATTGGGACCAAAATTGATCTGATTTTTGAAGAACTACAAAAAAAAATGTCGGGTCTAAGTAGTTACGCCCAAGAGAGTTTTTCTGGGGTTCGATTGATTCGTTCCCTAGTACTAGAGTCTGAGACCTGTCGAGAGTTTCGTAAGCTGAGTGAAAAGTATCGGGAGCGAGGAATTAATTTAGCTGGATGGGAGTCTCTTTTTTCTCCGTCATTGGGGTTGCTAACTAATGCCGGGACTTTCTTGATTTTGTGGTTGGGCGGGATAGATGTCATTCACGGAGCGATCACAGTAGGGACTTTTGTAGCCTTTCAACGATTTGTGGTTCAACTCTCTTGGCCCATGGAGGCTATAGGCTGGGCTGTGACTATGCATCGAGAAGGCTTCGCGGCTCAACGACGAATCGATCAGATTTTTGAAGTTTCTGAAATCAGTTCAGTTTTAAAAGCAGAAACTAGAGCTCTTCCACCATCACCGGGACAGCTTGAAATTAGGAGTCTAGATTTTCGGTATCCCACTTGGGAAAAACAACATCCTTTTTCCCTGAAATTAAGAGATCTGCGTGTTCAAAGGGGCCAGAAAATAGGAATCGTCGGGCGAGTAGGGTCGGGAAAAACCACTTTTTTGAATTTGTGGCTACGTCTTTACGAAACTAATCCCGATTCTCTTTTTTTTGAGGGAAGTGATATTGCCTCAATTCCTTTGGCAATACTAAGAAAAGACATTTCTATGGTGGAGCAGAGTGTTTTTTTGTTTAGTGAAAACGTTATTAACAACATGAAAATGGGGAACCAAAAACTTTCTCAGGACCAAGTTGGTTTTTTGATGAAGTTAGCTCAGATTGAAAGGGAGGTGTCCGAACTACCGAAGGGTTACGAAACACCTTTGGGAGAAAAAGGGGTTACTTTGTCAGGGGGGCAAAAACAGAGATTAGCTTTGGTTCGTGCTCTTTTGCGAGAACCCAAGGTTTTATTATTGGATGATTGTTTTTCGGCAGTTGATGTTGAAGTTGAGAGTCGTATTATCGATTCTTTTTTTGAACAGTATCAACCATTAACCGTGCTTTTTGCTTCTCACCGATTATCGGTCATGTCTCGCATGGATGAGATCTGGGTTTTAGACCAAGGGAGTCTGGTTGAGCGAGGCACTCATCAGCATCTGCTGCAAATCAGCCCCCTTTATCAAGACTTGTGGAGCCAAAGTGAGAGAGAGCTTGATCGAGAAAAGAGCGGCATTCCCCATTCGGAGAGTTTTTTATGAAGAAAAGTGGGGTTCAAAAGCATCAAATGGGAAGAGTTCTTAAGATTCTTTCTCCTGTTTTATCCCCTCGAATCTATGAGTTCGTTTTAGGGCTTTTGTTAGTACTGGCTTCTACGTGTTGTGAGTTATTGGCTCCCTATCTCCTCGGTAAAGGGACTGACATTGTGATATCTCCTGGGGCGAATTCCAAAGACCTTACTAAGATTGTATTTGCTTTCCTGGGAGTTATAGTTCTTCGGGCTGTGTTTGAAATGTTTCAAGCTCTAGTCATTCAAAGAACGGGTCAAAAAGTTATTCATGATTTGAGGATCAAGGTTTTTACCAAAGTTCATACCTTGCCCATTTCTTATTTTGATTCTCATCCCACAGGGAGAATCTTAACTAGAGTCATTAATGATATCAAAGCTCTCAGCGAATTATTTACAGCCTCTATCTCAGTTCTCATTTTGGACGTTATGATTGTTTTGGGAAGTATAGGTTCGATGTTGTGGATGGACTTAGATTTGGCTTTGATCACGCTGGTCACTATTCCGTTGGTATTTTGGACGATATGGCGTTTCGGGGAGCAATTAAGCGAGGCTTACAAAACAGTGAGATCGCGCCTTTCACAAGTAAATTCATTTTTAGGGGAAAATATCGGAGCTATAGGAACCATTCAGAGATTAGGGGCTGAACATGAAAGGTTAACCACTTTTAGTCAAATTGTAGACGGTCATACCGAAGCCCAAATGAAAGCACTTAAAATTTATGCTTCTGTTCAGCCCTATGCCAACGTTTTGAATGGCGTTGCGATGGCAAGCTTAATGGGAGTCGGAGGATATTGGGCTATTCAAGGTAAAATATCCTTAGGAGTATTGGTAGCGTTTTTCGGTTATTTGAGAAATTTATATCAACCCATTCGAGACATGGTTGAGAAATATAATACTTTTTTATCAGCAATGGTAGCGGCCGAGCGCGTAGTTGATATTTTAGAGGAGCCCAGTGAGTCGGTAGATTTAGTTTTACCCGATAGAAAAACCGCAGGTACTATCAAAGATTCATCCATTGTATTTGACGGAGTGTTTTTTAAGTATCCCACCAGAGAAAGTTGGGCACTTGATAACGTGAGCTTTGAAATTGAGCACGGAAAATCCTTGGCTGTCGTGGGGACCACCGGGAGCGGAAAGTCCTCTTTGATTCGTTTGCTGTTGAGATTTTATGATTTAAGCCAAGGAAAAATTACTCTGGGGGGACGAGAGATTCAGGAATTCGATCGTCGCATTTTAAGAAGACATATTGGGGTGATCCAACAAGAGGTCTATCTTTTTAGTGGAACTGTCAGAGCCAATTTAACTTTGGGAAGAGAAGAGTGGGATGATTCTTTTCTCGAGTCTCAATGTCGAAAAACCCATTTATGGGAACTGATTCAGTCACGTGGCGGACTTGACATGCCCGTTTATGAGGGAGGAAGCAATCTTTCCTTGGGAGAAAAGCAGTTAATTGCTTTTACTCGGATTTGGGTCTTTCAGCCAGAAGTACTGATTTTAGATGAGGCGACAGCGAGCGTAGACCCGATTTCTGAAAGATATTTAATGTCAGCGATTCAAGAGGGCCTGAGGGGGCGAACCTCGATTGTTGTGGCTCATCGTCTTTCGACAATCAGGCAATGTGACAAAGTTATTGTAATGGAAAATGGTAAGGTTGCCGAGATGGGAACGTACGATGGATTACTAAAGAAAAGAGGTAGTTTTTACCGGTTTCACCAGATTTACAGCCAGTTAGGGAAAAGGGATTGATTTTTTAAATCAGTCGATCCATTCGCTTGGGTTGCAGTGCCTGATGATCCTAACACCGTTAACTGTTCAAAGCTTTAAAGAGTCTCTCAAGTCCAATCGCTACACCGCTCGCACCATCTATTTTACTGGCCGACAAAAATAAATCTTTTGGCTCAGGGTGCGGGGACTTTCCAGCTTTAATACGGTCTTGAGATTCCATTTGGTATCTTCTTTTGAGAGCTGCCGCGTCGGTTAGTTCAGAACATCCGTTACACAACTCCATTCCCTTCCAGTAAATTTCAAATCTATCTGCTTTTGATGAATTAGGAATTGTTTTTGAAAGGGGGCTAACCGCTGAAGGATATTGGTTCAGTAAATATAAGGTATCGGGGGGCAAAGAAGGTTCGATGAGTTCAATCATGATTTTAAAGAAAATATCTGACCAGGAGTCACCGCTCGTCACATGGATAGAAGTGAGCTTCTTAACCTGACGCGCTAGTTCTTGTGAGTCTGTTGCAGTATCGAGATTAATTCCAGTTTTCTTGAGAATCAGATCATATACCGACTCTGTTTTTATGACTGGTTGTTTCGTAGAAACAGCTGAAATCAAATTAAGCGTTTCTTTCTCCAAAGAGCGTGAACTACACATGGGACGATAAAACTCTAACAAGGTAAATTCAATAGCATGGGTTGGGGTCGGTGGATCATCTCTAAAGCTTTTACAAATTTGATAAATGGGCTTTTCAAAAAGTGCGAGGATCTTTTTCATTTCAATTTCAGGGGAGGAGTGAAGCTCGGCACTTCCGGTGGAATAAGAGACCCTAAGTGTGTCGATAGTGCTTTCGAATGCCCCAACCTCGACAAGATGAGGTGTTGAGACTTCTGTATAGCCTTTTTGATCAAGATAAGCTCGAATACTTTTAAGAAACTGTGCCCATTGAGTCCATTGACCCGTATGATTGAAAGGAGAGTAGGCCATTGGATGGGTGTATAAAACAATCACTGAAGTTAGGGAAGTATTAAAAGAGAAAGCGAACTTAGGATTTCCATTCCTGTGGCGTATAATACCTGGAAGGGGCGTTGGACAGTTGTCTGTTTTAAGGTGGTCCCATTTTTAAGCTATGGAAACTAATCGTGTCTCAAATTGGTTGAAACTAAAATATCCCCTACTCACTCAACGGCAAAGAGAGGAATGCTTAACTTCCAGGCTAGTAGTGTATTCAGATGGCCGAACTGCAAAAAAAGGGGATAAAGTCTCCTTATTAAGCGAACTCAATTTTACGGGTCTCAATAAGCATTTGGAGGTTTTAAAACAGGGCTCTCATTTGGATGGAGTCAAAGTCTTGCACGAAGCCGATGGAATTGTAGTCATTGATAAACCTTCTGGAATTGCCGGGCATCCTTTGCGACTGTTTGATACGGGCACGATCACGGCTTGGATGAGAAAAAAATACCCAGAAATCAATCAGCTTTTTCTCGAGCCTCAACCCACACTTACTCCTCATCGTTTGGACACAGGAACGTCCGGAGTGTTAATTGTTGCCCTTAGCCCCGTTAGTTTTAAGTCATGGAGAGAAAGGTTTAAAAATAAAGAGATCACCAAAACCTATCTTGCCTGGTGTTGGGGGGCTCCAGAGAATGATGAATATGTGGTCGATTATTCGATTGCACATGCCATCGGGGACTCCCAAAGAATGGTGGTAGTAAAGGGGGAAAGTGGGCACCGTCCTCCTGTTCTAGACGCTCTATCTTATGTCAAAGTGGTAAAAAGATTACCGGAACATTCTCTGTTTTTAGCTCAAGTGGTCTGTCGCACCGGTGTAACCCATCAAGTTCGGGTACATTTGGCATCTTTAGGGTTCCCTCTACTGGGAGATAAACTATACGATACTGACTATACTCGTCGTACTTTAACTAGGGATTACCATGCACTACGAGCAGTAAGGTTAGATTTCCATGAGGGCAACTTTAGTGTTTCGGACCAGGAATTTAGGCATGAGTTTTAAAAAACAAAAGAGCTAAACGCACTTGGCATTTAGCTCTTTTAAAATGATTTAATACCTTGCTTTACAGTTTAGCTTCAGCTGTAACAGCAGCTACTTCAGGAGCCGATTTCTCAACCGTCTCAAAGTCATCCTCAGCCATAGCAGCTTCTTCATGAGTCAACACATTGACTCTGCGGTAAGCATCTATACCAGTTCCCGCAGGAATGAGTCGTCCCATGATCACGTTTTCTTTGAGCCCTTTTAGCCTGTCAATTTTACCTTGAATGGCTGCTTCTGTTAGAACCTTTGTGGTTTCCTGGAACGAAGCTGCAGAGATAAAGCTCTCAGTACTCAAGGAGGCCTTAGTGATACCCAGTAATAAAGGCTCCGCTACTGCAGTCTTCTTACCGAGTTTTTTCACTCTTTCGTTTTCAGCTTCAAATCGGAATCGTTCTACATGTTCTCCTAACAAGAAGTCGGTGTCTCCCGGTTCTGAAATACGGACCCGTTTCAACATCTGACGAACAATAAGCTCAATGTGCTTATCATTGATACGAACCCCTTGTAGACGGTAAACCTCTTGAACTTCATCCACTAAATACTTGGCTAAAGTTTTATCTCCAAGGATTTTCAAAATATCGTGCGGGTTAGCTGCTCCATCCATGAGAAGCTCGCCAGCTCTGACATGATCACCTTCGCGAACACTAATATGCTTACCCTTCGGAATGAGATATTCTTGAGGTTCACCATGCTCGGGAGTAATGATCAACTTACGTTTACCTTTACTATCCTTACCAAAAGAAACGACTCCATCGATTTCACTGATAGCCGCAACTTCTTTGGGTTTTCTGGCTTCAAACAATTCAGCCACTCGAGGAAGACCCCCAGTAATATCCTTGGTCTTCATGGTTTCGCGAGGGATTTTTGCAATAGCATCCCCTGGGAATAACTGATCTCCGTCAAATACGGTAATGTTCGCGCCAATGGGTAACAAGTAAGTGGCTTTAGCTTGTTTGTTCTCATCCAAGACCACCAAACGGGGTCTCAAATCCGTGTCTCTCGAATCGATAATGACTCGACGACTTAACCCGGTCACTTCATCCACTTGCTCTGATACTGACAATCCTTCGGCAATATCAACAAAGGATACTGTTCCGCCCTGTTCGGAAAGCACTGGAACTGTGTAAGGATCCCAAGTAGCTACCACTTGGCCCTTAGTCACTTTTCCACCTTCTTGTACCGTAAGTTTAGCACCGTAAACTAATTGGTATCTCTCTCGCTCCCGTCCGGTATCATCAAGAACCGCTAATTCACCGTTACGATTCATTACAGTGAAAGTACCCTGTCTATCTTTAACTAGGTTAGCCCTGAAAAGCTTGACGGTTCCTTCATGGCGAACTTCTAAAGAACTTTGTTCGGCACGTCGAGTTGCAGTACCTCCAACGTGGAATGTTCTCATGGTTAACTGTGTACCGGGTTCACCGATACTTTGAGCGGCAATGATTCCAACTGCCTCTCCGATATTTACCAGGTGACCACGTGATAGGTCTCGGCCATAACAGAGACAACAGATACCCACTTCAGTCTTACAAGTTAAGCCAGAGCGGATAATAACTTTTTCGATTCCCGCTTCTTCGATTGCGGTCATTCGGTCTTCATTGATCTCTTCGTTCGCCTTAACCAAAACCTTACCAGTGTAAGGGTCAGTGATGTCTTCGAGAGCCACTCTACCTAGTATTCGGTCTCCAATAGCCTCGATGATTTCTCCACCTTCCACTAGAGCAGCAATCTCAATACCATCCGTGGTCTTACAATCGTAGTCCGATACCACAATATCTTGTGCCACATCCACCAAACGACGAGTTAGGTAACCTGAATGAGCAGTCTTAAGAGCTGTATCAGCTAACCCTTTTCGGGCACCGTGAGTAGAAATAAAGTACTGTAATGCATCCAATCCTTCTCGGAAGTTCGCAGTGATAGGTGTTTCAATGATCTCCCCCGATGGGCGAGCCATTAATCCCCGCATCCCGGCTAGCTGACGGATTTGTGCGGCACTACCTCTAGCGCCCGAATCAGCCATCATATATATCGAGTTCAGAGATGGAATAGTGATCTTGTTTCCAGATTTGTCGGTGACTACGTCGGTCGACAATTCTCCCATCAGCTCTTCAGCGACTTGCTCGGTGACTTGAGCCCAAATATCGATCACTTTATTGTATCTTTCACCATCAGTAATTAAACCTTCGGTGTACTGATTTTGGATCTCTTGTACTTCAGTGTATGCTTTGTCGAGAAGTTCCGCTTTCTTTGTAGGAATCTTCATGTCTTGCATACAAATACTGATTCCGCCTCGTGTAGCGTATTCGAATCCAAGTGAGCGAAGTCTATCCGCTAACATGACTGTACGTTTATTTCCAGCCACCCGGTAACACATGTCCATAAGCTCGGATAAAGCTTTTTTATCCATGACGCGGTTATATTCATCAAATGGGATCTCAGCCGGGATAATCTCTCTCAGAATCAAACGCCCGGGAGAACAATCGTACATTTTGGTCTCGCCTTTGTGATTCGAGACACGAACGTTGATCTTGGCATGAAGGTCCACTTCACCGATTTCGTGAGCGTAAATAGCCTCTGTCGGATTGGAAAAGGTTTTTCCTTCTCCCTTACAATTGACCCTCTGTTGAGTCATGTAATAGACACCTAAAACAATATCTTGTGTGGGGTCGATGATCGGTTTACCGAACGCAGGTGATAAGATGTTGTTGGTTGACATCATTAACACACGGGCTTCGAGCTGGGCTTCGACGCTGAGTGGAACGTGAACAGCCATTTGGTCACCATCGAAGTCCGCATTGAAAGTAGAGCAGACCAATGGGTGCAGCTGAATAGCTTTGCCTTCAATTAAGACGGGCTCAAATGCCTGGATTCCCAATCTATGGAGAGTAGGAGCTCGATTTAGTAGGACAGGGTGCTCTTTAACAACTTCATCCAAAATATCCCAAACTTCTTCCTTTTCTTTTTCCACCATCTTTTTAGCACTTTTGATGGTAGTTACGAATCCTCGTACTTCAAGCTTGTTGAAGATGAACGGCTTGAACAGTTCCAAAGCCATTTTTTTAGGTAAGCCGCACTGATGAAGTCTAAGCTCGGGTCCTACAACAATTACGGAACGGCCCGAGTAATCCACTCGCTTACCTAGCAAGTTTTGGCGGAAACGACCCTGCTTTCCTTTCAACATATCACTCAACGAACGGAGCGGCCGCTTGTTAGGTCCTGTAAAGGTTCTTCCACGGCGTCCATTGTCGAAAAGTGCATCTACGGCTTCTTGTAGCATCCGCTTTTCATTGCGAATGATGATTTCCGGAGCATTCAGTTCCTGCAAACGTTTCAAACGATTGTTTCGGTTGATTACTCTTCGATATAAATCATTCAAATCGGAGGTTGCAAATCGGCCACCATCTAAGGGAACTAGTGGACGAAGATCGGGTGGTATTACCGGAATAACATCTAACATCATCCATTCAGGTTTATTCCCCGAAGCTTTAAAGGCTTCGCAAACTTTAAGGCGCTTGGCCAAGGATTTCTGTAGGGTTTCGCTACTCGTTTTGCTGAGGGCTATACGTAATTCCTTAGCGACTGCATCGGGATCAATTTCACGTAGCATGTCTCTAACAGCTTCAGCACCCATTGCAGCTTTAAAATCGGTTTTATAAGTTTTTCTTGCGGCTGAGTACTCATCCTCAGATAGGACTTCCCCTTTTTTCAGGGGAGTTTTTCCTGGGTCTACCACTACGTAGGCTTCACAGTACAAAACTCGTTCCAGGTTCTTTAAAGTAATATCAAGCAAAGCTCCAATTCGGCTCGGTAAGCTTCTTAAAAACCAAATATGAGCGACAGGGGTAGCTAGCTCGATATGTCCCAGTCTTTCTCTTCTAACTTTTGACTGTATAACTTCAACACCACACTTTTCGCAAACAACACCGCGGTGTTTCATTCTTTTATACTTACCGCAGTTACATTCGTAGTCTTTTACAGGTCCGAATATTTTAGCGCAGAACAATCCGTCTCTTTCAGGTTTGAATGTTCTGTAATTAATCGTCTCAGGCTTTTTAACCTCACCATAAGACCAAGAGCGAATTTTCTCTGGGCTAGCTAAAGAGATCTTAACTGCTTTAAAGCTAAGTGGATCTTTCGGCTTGTCGAAAAAGTTTAAAAGGTCTTTCATAAGGTTGCATCCTCTATAAGTTCAACATCGAGTGCCAAACTTTGAAGTTCTTTGACAAGAACGTTAAAGGACTCAGGAAGTCCTGGTTCTAAAGCATTTTCTCCCTTAACTATGGTCTCAAACATTCTTGTTCTTCCAGCCACGTCATCGGATTTAACTGTGAGTAACTCTTGAAGACAGTAGGCGGCCCCGTATGCCTCTAGAGCCCAAACTTCCATCTCTCCGAGTCTCTGTCCTCCGAACTGAGCCTTTCCTCCGAGTGGTTGTTGAGTAACCAAACTGTAGGGTCCGATACTTCTAGCGTGAATCTTCTCATCAACTAAATGATGAAGTTTCAAAACATACATAACACCCACAGTGACATCATGCTTAAAGGGTTCCCCAGTTCGACCGTCAAAAAGAATTTGCTGACCGTTAGATGGAATTCCTACATCGGTGAGAGCTTGGCTAATTTCTTCTTCATTACAGCTATCGAAAACTGGACTTGCTATGTGTAAGCCACCCTTGAGTCTCCGTGCCATCTTTTTCAGAGTATCTTCGTCAAGTTCATCGATCTCTTGTTGCAGAGTCTTGGATGGGAAAAACTTTTTAACCAGTTTTCTAAGTTCAGTAGCATTCCATTTCTCAAGATGTTCCTGCACTTTTAGACCAAATCCTTGTGCTGCTCTTCCTAAGTGCGACTCGAGAATTTGTCCTACGTTCATACGAGAAGGTACTCCGAGAGGATTTAAAACAACCTGAACTGGAGTTCCGTCTTCAGTGTAAGGCATGTCTTCGACAGGCAATAATCGGGAAATGACGCCCTTATTACCGTGGCGTCCGGCCATTTTATCGCCCACTGAAATTCTTCGTTTAATCGCGACGTAAACTTTAACCATTTTGATAACGCCGGGAGGAAGTTCATCCCCTTTTTTGAGTTTTTTTACTTTTTCATCAAAGAAGGTTCTAATGTTTTGAACTTGTGCCTCGATGGCTGCTACCATTTGGCCAACCTGAGCCTCGACGTCCACAGCTAAGGGTATGTGTTTAATCAGATCAAATGGAATAGTACTGAACACTTGAGCGTCAATGACGTCTCCCTTTTTAACGATCTGATTTTCACCAGTAGAGTCCAGAAGCTTACCAGTAGTGGTTTGTCCAACTATGAGAGATGCAATTTTTTTGCGGGCAGATTCTTGAAGAATTCTGACTTCAGTTTGCTCGTCTCTTCGTAAGCGATTTTCTTCTTCTTCAATAATACGGGCAGTACGTTCGTCTTTATCCGCGCCTTCTCTAGAGAAAATTTGTGCGCCAATGACCGTACCCACAACTCCAGGAGAAACTCGAAGCGAAGAATCTTTAACATCTCCAGCTTTTTCTCCAAATATAGCTCTTAGGAGTTTCTCTTCGGGGCTTAGTTGTGTTTCTCCCTTTGGAGTGATTTTCCCAACAAGGATATCCCCGGGCTTAACTTCTGCTCCGATTCTTACGATACCCGTGCTATCCAAATTCATTAATTGTTCTTCACTGACATTTGGAATGTCGCGGGTGACTTCTTCCTTACCTAATTTGGTATCTCGGGCAACGCACTCAAATTCTTCTATATGGATTGAAGTGAACGTATCTTTGCGTACCAACTCTTCACTGAGAAGTATGGAGTCTTCGAAGTTGTAACCGCACCAAGGCATAAATGCTACGACGACATTTTGTCCTAGTGCCAGTTCCCCCATGTCGGTTCCTGGTCCATCAGCTAGAACATCCCCTTTTCGAACTCGTTCACCCACTTCGACAATGGGACGTTGATTGACGCAGGTGTTTTGATTGGAACGGCGATATTTGACCAAATTGTAAATATCAACGCCAGAACCCGTGGAAGTTTCTTTTTCATCAATTCTAACGACGATTCTAGTCGCATCTACATAGTCTACAATACCACCATGTCTTGCATTGATGGTAACTCCGGAATCTCTGGCTACTAAGCGTTCCATTCCAGTTCCAACGAGTGGAGCTTGATTTTTTAGGAGTGGAACAGCCTGACGTTGCATGTTCGAACCCATCAGAGCTCGGTTAGCATCGTCGTTTTCCAAGAAGGGTATCAGAGATGCTGCAATAGACACTAACTGGTTAGGAGCCACATCCATTAGATCGATTTCTTCTCGGCGAGCTAAAACCGTTTCCCCGTGTCTACGAGCTGGAACAAACTCCACCTCGATTTTACCACTCTTGAAAGGAATCTTAGCCTGAGCAATGGTGTGATTTTCCTCTTCTAGGGCCGAGAAAAAGGCTACATCATCTGTTATTTTTCCATCAACTACTTTTCGATAAGGAGTTTGAATAAAACCATATTCATTAACTTTTCCAAAAGTCGATAATGACGAAATAAGACCAATATTGGGTCCCTCAGGGGTCTCAATTGGGCAAATTCTACCGTAGTGAGTAGCGTGAACGTCACGAACTTCGAAGCCAGCTCTTTCTCTAGTTAGTCCACCAGGTCCAAGTGCTGACAGCCGGCGCTTATGAGTGACTTCTGAAAGTGGGTTGGTTTGGTCCATGAACTGGGACAACTGACTACTTCCAAAGAATTCCTTAACAACAGCGGCCA
Organism: Deltaproteobacteria bacterium; assembly: GCA_900299195.1. GTDB lineage: Bacteria > Bdellovibrionota > FAC87 > UBA2466 > UBA2466 > UBA2466. The sequence goes on along the minus strand of OMIX01000064.1, from coordinate 6,593 downwards.
CTGGTTTAGCATTAATTAAATCGTGAGGCATGAGCGTTTCAACGTCTTGTAAGCTCATTCTCTCTCGGATGGCTCTTTCCATCCGCACCAATCCCACCCGGAATTGATTTTCTAGAAGCTCCCCTACCGCTCGAACTCTACGATTTCCCAAGTGATCAATGTCGTCAATCTGACCTTTACCGTTTCTCAGGTCTACCAAATACTTAACGACTGCCAGAATGTCTTCTTTGGTTAGCGTGGTGTTATCGATAGAAGTATCAAAAGAGAACTTATGATTGATCTTCAAGCGACCCACTTTTGAAAGATCATACTTAGTCGAGTCAAAAAACAGGCCGTCAAACAAAAGTTTTGCAGTTTCAAGTGTAGGAGGATCCCCAGGACGTAGTCTTCGATAAATTTCTATCAAAGCTTCATCTTGAGTGGCTACTTTATCTTGAACTAGAGTGTCACGTAAATAAGTACCGACGTTGATTCGATCGGTGTAAAGAATTTTAAATTCGGAAACTCCTTTGTCCCTAAGGAGGTCGATTTTATCACTGCTTATTTCTTCGTTACACTCAAGAAGAACTTCCCCAGTCTCCATGTCGACGACGTCATGTGCAGCAATTTTTCCGATCAGAAGCTCCCTTTCGATTGGGAACTTTTTGATTTTAGCATCTTCAATTTTTTTGATGAGAGAAGCTGTGAACTTTTTGTTTTTTTCAACAACTACTTTGCCGTTCTCATCTAGCCAATCATTATTAGCTCTTTGACCGGCATACAATTTGGAGTCAAAGTGCAATAAAATCTTGCCGCCTTTGCCAAAGCTTACGGTTTCGTGATCATAAAAGTATTCTAACAACTGCTCGACAGAATACCCGAGAGCTTTGAGTAGGATGGTTGCATGAAGCTTTCGACGTCTGTCAATTCTTACATAGATGACGTCTTTGTGATCAAATTCAAAGTCTAACCAAGAACCTCGATAAGGAATAACTCTTGCGGAATAGAGAAGTTTTCCGCTGCTGTGAGATGCGCCCTTATCGTGATCAAAGAAAACACCAGGAGACCGGTGCAATTGGCTAACGACAACTCGTTCTGTTCCGTTGATGATGAAGCTTCCTCTGTCGGTCATCAGAGGAATCTCACCTAGGTAAACTTCTTGTTCTTTGACGTCTCGAATGGTTCTAGCTTGAGTTTGCTCATCAACATCAAAAACATTCAAACGTACTGTAACTTTGAGAGGGGCGGCAAAGCTCATTCCCCGGCTTCGGCACTCGTCGACATCGTACTTAGGAGTTTCTAATACGTATGACTCGAAGTCCAAACTTGCAGTGTTGTTAAAGTCGCTAATGGGGAAAACAGATTTGAACACTCCCTGCAAACCAGTGATAGACCTCGACCTAGGCTCGGCACTGGCCTGCAAAAACTTATCGTATGAATCCTTTTGGACCTCAATGAGATCCGGAATCTCTATAAGAGGTGGAAACTTACCAAACTCCTTGCGAAAGCGTTTGCTTTCAAAAAGGCGTGGAGAGGTGCTCATTGTTTACCCCGTTTATTAGCTAATTTTTGAATGTAAAAAATAATGTTGAGAAAAAGGTTTACTTGATTTCAACCTTTGCACCAACAGCTTCAAGCTTCTTCTTGATTTCTTCTGCTTCTTTCTTGGTTACACCCTCTTTTAAGGTTTTGGGTGCACCTTCTACTAGATCTTTAGCTTCTTTAAGACCTAAAGTTGTGAAGCCACGAATTTCTTTAATAACATTCACTTTCTGAGCTCCACCATCAGCTAAAACAACATCAAAAGCTGTTTTTTCTTCGGCGGGAGCTGCTGCAGCGGCTCCAGCTCCGGCTGCTACTCCAACTGCAACAGGTGCAGCTGCGCTTACACCATATCGTGTTTCGAATTTTTTGATGAACTCAGAGATCTCGAGCAAATTTGCTTTATCGAAAAACTCAAATACTTGTTCTTCAGTTACTGCCATGGGACTTCCTCCTAAGTAATTAATTGGATTCTTTTTCTTTTTTTGCTTTCAATGCGCCAAGAGCATACCCAAGTCTATTTGGACCGTCTTGAAGAGCATATAAAAATCTTGTGGGGTGCGATTTCAACGCCCATAAGAAACCAACCAAAAGGTCGTTTCTTCCGGGCAGTTTAGATAAAGCAACCATCTCTTTTTGAGAGATCACTTTATTTAATGCAACACCCGCTTTTAATTTAACGTTGAAATTTTCCTTGTTAGCCCACTCCATGATGGCTTTTGCTGTTAAAACAGCATCACCTTTGCTGTAAGCTAACAAAGTGGGTCCTTCAAACTGGTTGCAAACCTCTTTAAAAGGAGTGTCGTTAAAAACACGCTTAGCTAAGGTGTTTTTAACTACCTTAACTCGAACGTCTTTTTTTCGAAGAGCTAAACGGAATGAGGTCATTTCCTCAACCGTCAACTTAGAAAAGGACATTAAAGCAATGGCCTGAGCCTCTTGGACTCCTTTAGCCAACTCATTAACAAAATCTTGTTTTTCTGTACGATTCAAGAAAAACTCCTAATAGCCGTAGGGCATTGGCGCCCGATTTTGCGAGCGCCCACTTAATACCCAAAATTTATTTTCGTCAACCGATTTTTGGACAATTGTTACAAACTTCGTGCCATAGCTTCTAACCCCTGAGTATCAATGATGATACTCGGCCCCATCGTAGTAGAAAGAGCTACTTTACGAATGTAGACTCCTTTGGATGTGGGGGGTTTAGCTTTGAGAATATTGTCATACAGTGCCAAAAAGTTTTCTTTAAGTTTGGTAGCTCCAAACGATTTCTTGCCAACTAGGGTGTGAATGATACCGGCTTTCTCAACTTTATATTCCACTTTACCTAGCTTTTGTTCTTTAACAGCCTTTCCAACTTCCGAGGTCACGGTGCCTGTTTTTTTGTTGGGCATCATTCCTTTGGGACCAAGAACTTTGGCCACTTTGGTTAGGTCTTTGAGAGCTTCTGGAGTTGTAACCAAACGATCAAACTCCATCCAGCCTTTTTCTAGTTTTTCAAGTAAATCATCATTACCAACAATGTCAGCTCCGGCTTCGCGAGCCTCTTTTTCGGCTTCACCACGAGCAAAAACGGCAACGCGAATCGGTTTTCCAATTCCGTGAGGGAGAACAGTCGCTCCGCGAACCATCTGATCTGATTGTTTAGGATCCACACCAAGTTTGATAGCAACATCTACGGTTTCATCAAACTTCCTACTTTGAAAACCTTCCAAAATAGTTAAAGCTTCTTCTAAGTTGTATTTTTTTGTGCGATCAACTTTTGCCGCATTAGATTTATAAATTTTTCCTACAGAAGGCATTTTGTACTCCCTAAAACTAACCGACGACTTCCAAACCCATACTTCGAGCAGTTCCAGCGACTTGGCTGACAGCAGAGGCTAAATCGACAGTGTTAAGATCTGGCATTTTTGTTTTTGCAATCTCTTCTACTTGGGCTTTGGTAACGGTTCCTACTTTAGTTTTATTTGGAACCCCAGAACCTTTCACGATGTTCGCTGCCTTTTTTAATAGGACAGCCACTGGAGGCGTCTTGGTGATGAATGTGAAAGAGCGATCTTGATAGATACTTATCACAACCGGAATAATCATTCCATTGGCATTTTGAGTTTTTGCATTAAAGGCCTTGCAAAACTCCATGATGTTAACACCATGTTGTCCAAGCGCCGGACCCACTGGAGGTGAAGGATTTGCCTTTCCACCAGGAATCTGAAGTTTAACCATTGCAGTTAGCTTTTTCATCGTAAATCCCTCTCAACTTCTTTCAAAAGCTATAATTAAATAATCCTTTTAGTTTTTTTCTACCTGAACGAAATCCAGCTCCACTGGGGTCGAACGGCCGAAAATACTTACCATTACTCTCAACTTGCCTTTATCAGCTTTAACTTCTTCAACCACACCGTTAAAGTTAACAAAGGGTCCATCAATAACTCTGACGCTTTCACCTTCCTCAAACTGTACTTTGGGTCGGGGCTTAAGAGTGCCCTCAGTCATTTGATTGGTTATCCGAGAAACTTCTTCCTCAGGCACAGCGGGTGGGTTGATGGCGTTACCCACAAACCCAGTTATTTTGGGCGTGCCTTTAACCAAATGCCAAGTCGTATCGTTTAATATCATCTTGACCAGCATATAACCAGGGAAGAATTTCCGACTTGTTGTCTTTTTTTCTCCGCGAACTAATTCAATCACGTTCTCTGAAGGGATCAATACATCAGCGAACTGATTTTCCATCTTATGTTGTTTAATTCTTTCCTGAAGAGCTAATTTGGCCTTTTGCTCATAACCACTGTATGTGTGCACAACATACCACTTATGCTCAGACTCAGATTGAGCAGTATTTTCAGTGGTTTGCTCTTCTGTTGTTGAGTGAGTTAAGTTCTCAACTTGATCTTTTTCATCCTGATTCACGGTATATCCTTTAACTTAACAGGTAACCAATTACCTTACCCCACATCATATCAAACAAAGCTAATATGAGGCTGATGATCACGATACAAACTAATACCACCCAAGTGGACTTCAACACGTCATCGCGACTTGGCCAAGTAACTTTCTTGAGTTCCGCAACGACCTCATCCATGACTAAGTTCACGTTTGGGTGACGGAGCAATACCACAAATGCCGCACAAGCTGCAATTGCAGGTACCACTTCTAAGAAAATCTTTAGTCCTGGTAAGCGCCTGATCGCATAGTTAACAGTTGATAACCATACAACAAAGCTTCGGCTAAGAAACCAAGTCAACATTGAAGTGACGATGTACGAACTGACAATAATCTTCCGGTTATCCATAAGTAAACGGTAGTTCTGCCGTAAAATACTTCAAATTTCAAGTAAATGATTGAAGATTTTGTGGTAATTTTTTGTTTTGTTATGGGCTGAGGTAGTTGAAACTTTCGGGTTTTTGACCTTATAGCCCTCGAAAGCCTCGCAAATATTGAAAGTTGTGAATATGACTACCTTGAAGAAGTCTGAAGTTACGAAGGAAAAAAAGCTGCCTTGTGGTCGTGCGGTTGGGGGGGGATCCCCCAAGGAAAAACATGAAGACCCCAAAAGATTTGAAATTTGGCATGCAGAGCTTAAACTTTACTTGGAGAATAATGGTCTAAAGTACAGTGAACAACGGTGGAAAATCGCTAAAACTATCCTTGAACGGCGAGGCCATTTTAATGCCCAGGAAATTGTCCAGGAGGTCTTAAAAGCCCATCCGGGTATTGGCCCGGCAACTGTCTATCGCAATTTAAAATTGTTGTGTGAAGCAAGGATCCTTAAAGAAACCTTAGTTGATGCCCAGGGAGTTGTTATTTTTGAAACCTACCAAGAGTTACATCATGACCATATCGTATGCCTAGACTGTAATGAAATTTTTGAGTTTCACGACTCAAATATTGAATCTCTCCAAGAAACCGTAACTAAAGAGATGATGTTCACCGAGGTCAGACACCGGCATATCATTTACGCCAAATGCCAATACAAGAAGATAAAAAAGTGAGAAATGGGGAGTGCTAAAACTTCTGATTCATTTAGGGTCCGGAGCCAAAAATATTTTCAAGATGTAGTCTACGATTTCTCTTTGAGAAATGACCTTTTCTAAATTGCCATAGCTGTCGACGATAATGATATGTCTAAATTTACCCTCATTCATTTTTACTAAGACGTTCCCGATGCTTTCAAATCTTTGAACGCATGTTGGGTTTTTAGTCATGAAATCTGATATTTTGGCACTTCCCCAAGGGATGTCTTGGAGGGCACATTTCATGAGTACGTCCCGCTCGGTAAAAATACCCACCACTTTGGCTCCATCTACGACAACCAAACTACCCACATTTGCAGATTTGAGCGTTGAAATCGCATTGGAAAGGGACAGGTCTGGATCGCAATGTAGTGCCCTCTTAGCTTCCCCTAAATCTGAGATGGACCTTTCCAAAAGCTCCCTTAATAAGTGCTTCATAAAGCGTCCTTTCTGAGTTGTTAGACAGAAGAGATGTTCACCGGACCACAATTACAACCAAAGACGCGACTGGGTTGAAATCTTGAGCAGCGATCAAGCGCAACAGCGCATAGTGATGTAAAACCGAGTATTTATCTTAAAGTTAGTAGCGATCTACACCTTAAGTATAGCACGATGCGCAACAAAGACCAAATTTGAGGAAAAACAGGACGCCAGGGAGTCGAACCCTGAACCTAAGGATTTGGAATCCCTCGCTCTACCAATTGGAGCTAGCGTCCTATAGAAAAGGCTAAAAAGGGAGGGCTTTTACCCTCCCTTTTATTAAGCTTTAACTTCTTTATGACTGGTATGCCGTCTGCAATGTTTGCAGTACTTCTGGGCATTACGTCGCTCAGCGTGTTTGCTCTTATTTTTTGTTGTCGTGTAATTGCGACGGTTGCACTCAGTGCATTCCATATTAATGATTGTCTGCATACTTCCTACTTCCTAACTATTCTAGGATCTCAGTTACGACCCCAGCTCCTACCGTTCTGCCACCTTCACGGATAGCAAATCGGACCTCTTTTTCCATAGCGATAGGAGTAATGAGTTCTACCTCAACTGCGACGTTATCGCCAGGCATAA
>OMIX01000063.1 GCA_900299195.1 Deltaproteobacteria bacterium | reverse complement strand
TTTTAATCTTTGAATAATTTTTTGTTTTTCTAACCCATCGGACAAAAATGCGACATCTCCAGTGGCAGCAAATCCCCGGGTCAGAGATTCGCGATTTAACATTTCATATCTGAGCTTATCCATATGGTGAAGTATTAAACGGGTCTCACTCATCGAGGTTTCGACTTTTTGAACCCTTCGCCCCAGATAGAGGACTAAGCTGGTTAAGAGAATCATTGTGGATAAAGCCAGAAAAAAGGAAATGAACAGACCTTTTTGTATTTCAATCTGAGACCCGAACTTAGATTGATTAAACCCCCATCGCGGAATAAACGAACTCAAGATAAACAGCCCCTTTTCTGTTCTCAGCTTATACCACTTAAAACAGGTTTATCGATGGGCTCTTTTCTGAATTTTCCGGCAGAATTAGTTAGCGTTCTCAAGGGGGCCGGGGAGTTAGAATGGGTCTTCAATCCCCAAAACCGAGCTTTTCATGTAATTAACTATGCACACACTATAAGTAGTCTGATTTGAACAGGTCTACATTTATGATGTACGCTTTTTGTTAAGCTAATAAAACCAGTTTGGGCCAATATGCCTCTGATTTCGATCGTTGAAGAACCTTACTTCTCAGTAAGAATTTCACTCCTTCAAACCCAAAATCTTTTTCCATTCGAAGGTTCAATTGACACTTGTTAAGTATCTGATAAGAGAATTTACCTCAGACTGTTTAACAGCAATATCTTTATTACTAAGTTAAACGTCGAAAGAAGTAGCTGACTATGTACGGATTAGTAAACCGAGCTCTCCAAAGCTTGGTCACTCAAAAACTAGGTCGAGAGGGTTGGCGTGAAATCTGTGAAAAAGTCGAGATAGATGAGCAAGGTTTTGTTAATTTCATGCTCTACCCCGATTCATTGACTTACCAATTAGCCGCTGAAGCGGCAAAAAAAATGAACATCACTTTAGAACAGGCATTAGAGGCTTTTGGAGAACATTGGATTTTATTCACTGTAGATGAGGGCTACGGAGACTTAATAAATATTTGTGGCAGTTCTTTCGTTGAGTTCTTGAGCAATATTAACAGCCTCCATACAAGAATACGCTTACTTCACCCAAGTATAAGTCCCCCTAAAATTATTTGCAGCGACATTCAGACGGATTATTTGAAAATTCACTATTATTCCAAAAGAGACGGATTGGCTCCCATGGTCGTGGGACTTATAAAAGGTCTAGCTAAGCGGTTTAACACCACAGTAGACATTAAATTGACCCAAGCTAAAGCAGATGGACATGACCATGATGAGTTCGAGGTCAAATTCACATGCCATTAATTTTGAATGTATCACTCGAAGAGCTTCAAAAAATAACAAGCTTCTACATCCTTCTTGACGAGAACAAACGAATTATCGTGTGTAGCAAAGCTTTGCTGAAGCTATGCCCTGACACTTCAAAAATAAAGGAGTTATCAGAAGCGTTTTCGTTTGATCCACTGACACCGAATGTTCCTAAAGAGCTAGATTCTAACGATTTTGTTTTTATTAAGCACAGAGAATCAGAAATTACATTTAGAGGGGTGAGTTTTGCTCTTAATGCAGACAAACTCACTTTGATGGCTCTCACGCCCTTGGTAAAAAACATATCCGAACTCACTTCAAGAGGGTTCTCCCTTTCTGATTTTGCGTTACACGACACGTTTTTTGATTCCTTATTGTTAATGCAAGCCCACGAAAACACCGTAAGGCAAAGTCAAACTTATGCGAAAGCACTGAGACAGCAACTCGAACTGGAATTTTATAAAAAGGCTGTGGATGAATCCAGTATGTTTGTCAGGACAAATACCAAAGGTGTAATCACTAAGGTAAATGATACGTTCTGTCGATTTTCTGGATATTCTAAAGAGGAACTTTTAGGTAAAACTCACAAAGTCATTTCCTCTGGCAAACATGACAAAGTTTTTTACCGGGAGCTTTGGAAAACCATTTTAGATGGAAAAGTATTTCGCGGTGAGATTTGCAACCGAAAAAAGGACGGGACTCTATTTTGGGTAGACACAACCATTATTCCTTTTGCGGATGAGGAAGGGAAAATCGAATCTTATGCCGCTATTCAAATAGATGTTTCCGAAAAAAAGTTGGCGATGGAGCAACTTGAGATGGTTTCAAAAGCTAAAGCGGATTTTCTTGCCAACATGAGCCACGAGATCCGAACTCCCATGAATGGAATCATCGGTATGATGAGCTTGCTCGATAGTAGCAACTCACTTGAAGAGGCTAAGGAATACGGAAAAACGATTAAATCTTCGTGTGATCTACTTTTGAGACTAGTTAACGATATTTTAGACTTAAGCAAAATTGAAGCTGGAAAAATAACGATTGAGCCATCTTGGTTTGACGTCCGCTCGGTGATTGAAACAGTTTTAGACCTATATCGAGAATCTGCTGAAAGAAAAGGGATTCGTTTGATGATGGATAGGGGATTAAATGTTCCCTCAAATGTTGAAGGCGACGCTTTAAGGCTCCAACAAATTCTTTCTAATCTGGTTTCAAACGCAATTAAATTCACGGAAAAAGGAGAGGTCCGACTTCAAGTTCAATCGCAGCAGTCAGGTCCTGACACCTGCAATATAATGCTCACTGTGATTGATACCGGCATGGGGATGAAGTCTGAAATCGTTGGCAAGTTGTTTCAGAGGTTTGAACAGGGGGATTCGTCTACCACCAAGAAATTCGGGGGGACAGGGCTGGGGTTAGCTATCTCTAAGAGGTTATCCCAACTTATGGGTGGAGATTTGTCAGTTGAAAGTGTTGAAGGCAAGGGAACCACTTTTAAATGCATAGTTCCCATGAGGTTCGATAGTAAAAGAGATCAGATGGAGTCTAAAGCAGAGACTATCAGCGGGGAAGCTCGTTCGGGTGGAGAAACCACGAACCCCGTTTTCTATAATCGGACGGGCAAGAAACCGAGAATTCTCATCGCAGAGGATAATCCCGTGAATCAGTTTGTTTTAGAAAAGATGCTTTCAAGACTCGGATGCGAGAGCCATTGCACTGCTAATGGGCTAGAAGCTATCACGGCCGCCCAATCATTTAACTATGACCTGGTTCTGATGGATTGCTTCATGCCCGAGTTGGATGGCTATGAAGCCGCCTTTAAAATAAAAAACACCCCAGGCCCTTGCCAAGGGACCCCGATCATCGCAGTGACAGCCAGTGCCCTCCCCGGCGAAGCTGAAAAATGTGCCTCATTTGGAATGTCTGGCTATCTCTCCAAACCGATCGTATTAAAAACACTTTCCCAGGAATTAGGAAAATATTTTGAATTAAGAAATGGATAACCTCTATGGTTTTCTAAGGACAGCGCTTTTAGGGATTTAACCAAGTTGCTTCGACTCCGTCTTTTGTGAACTGCCATCGAGCGCGGATATGCCCTTTACCTTTAAGAATCAAGCAGTCCATGTGAGCGATCGAGAATAGAAGACGCGCAAAATTTTCTCGGCCTATGTGAAGAGGCTTCGGAGCCTCGGGAAAATTGGAAGAGATCACAGAACTGGGAGAGCTCGGGTTAAACAGGCCTTGGTAACACCGTCTGGAAGAAGGATGAAGAGTTTTCCAAACCTCATTGCTCAGCGAAGAGCTGGGATCTAATGCGAAAAGACCATTCAATCGCAATTGAATATGATCAGGATTATCGTGAAATAAAATCGCGCCCTGCGGACAACTCCTTAAATCGGCGCATTTAGGGCTTCTCAGATCGGCTCGCATCATACTCACGAGTTCTTGTGGTTTACGGTGGCAGCCACTTGATCACTCAAGAGCCCGCACTTGAAAATCTGATGGGAAAGGCCAGTTACTTCCATGTTGTCGAAAATGCGGTTAGCAAGGAGCCCAATCGAT
>OMIX01000062.1 GCA_900299195.1 Deltaproteobacteria bacterium | reverse complement strand
GTCGATATCAGTGGTAGCTCCAGTGCCATTAAGGAATCGAACAAAGTCGTAATCATTCCACCGGGTGATTACTCTATCGATCGGGTCAAAGTTGATTTCAATTTGGCGAAGGATGAGACACCCCCTATCGAATATAAGGATATTACAAACCCAACGGTGAGCTCTCACTATAGCCCTAGGCCAGAGGATTTCGGCAGTTTAACGTTGCATCAAAAGGGATCAGATATAATCTTTAAAAATGCGAAAAGATTTAGGATCCTCGGTTGCGGGGACGTTAAAGTATCTGTGGGGGGCAATTTTTACAGAGATTCTCCCAATCCGGTGGTGATTAGCCCGCAAAAAATAGTGAATAATTTGATCAGGCGTGTCCCTGAAAACAGAAGGCTCATCTTGGATGCCGTTGTACCTTTCAAAATAATAGAGTCGTCCGACTTTTCGATCGAAGGTTTGGAGCTCCGAGGAAACTCACAGCTTTCAAAAAGGTTTGATGTGAATCTTGAGAGTGGAAATTCTGCGATCCGAACTACCGCTTCGAGTAATTATATATTGAGAGATTTGGTAACCCATCATTTCAATAACGATGGGGTTTATATTGGAAATGGCTCGAACTCGAATCCATCGCAGTTCATCGCAGACAATAACGTCCGGATTCACAACGTGCGTTCGCACCATAATACGCGTATAGCCATGATGTTTGCGCAGGCGAGACATGTCCATGTCTCTTCCTCTACGATGGAAAAATCGGGATTGAATGGAGATGACGATACGGCGAATGAAGATTATCCAGGACTACCCCCGATGGCAGGAGTTGATGTCGAACCCAACACTGTCCCGCTTACAGTTACCTTTGGCACAGGCGCCCAAGCCCGCACTTACCAAGCGGAAAAAGTTAATAATCCAGATTTTCCAGACCAATTATTAGTGAGCCTGAGGAAAAATTCAGGCAATGTAAACATGAAGCCAGTCGATAAAATGACAGGGCATATTTCATTCGAAAACTGCCTGTTTTCCGGAAACGTAGGACGAATGTTTCAGTCATCGTTAAAAGATGAAAATACGGTACCCCTCACTGAAGATATTGCAATTCGACACTCCATTTTTCGATCTTCTGGCAGGGAGACAGCGGTTACTTTTGGTCTCATCACCCGAAACGGAGTTGTTCAATTTAACGACCTGGAGTTGGGACCCGGAAGCTTAAGTTGGGCTCATAATCTTGGTAGCGCTTTGCATATAACCAACCAAAATGAACATGCGAGTCTTATTTTCACGAACAATTATCTTTCGAGTTCCAGCTTTATCACGAATGAATGGGGAAGGCAGCCCTTAGTTGTCTCAAATAACATTTTTGAGAGTATCCATCCGAACAACTTCCTAGCCAAACTAGCCAGGCCCCAGGACTTTGCTTTCATACGCGTTTCCCAAAACCCAAAAGCAATTTTCCACCGCAATACGCTGATATTGTCTCCCGGGCTATTACCGGCTACGAACTCTTCCGGCGGTCCAGTTTTCCAATTCCAATTTTTCGGAAGGTTGGCCTCCGAAAACCAATACCAATCCAGTTCGCCATTGCCCCAAGGAGACACTCGCAAGTTCCTCATCTCCTATGGAAGAAGCACGAGCCCAAAAAGACGAGCCGAGTACCGGAATGAAAACTTCTCGCCTGAGTTTACCCCACAATTCTCTCCTAATGGAGATTGCTTATGGGATTCGACTCAAGTGACGACGCCCACAGCTCTAGAACTCCCTAAGACATGGCTGTGCCGTACACCCCCACTTGACCAAAGCATAACCACAATCCTAGAGTACAAGCCCTACCTCCCCGACTCCATCGAATAATCCTCGAAAGGTGCCCATCCCCGGAATAAAAAGCCCATCGAATACGTTCACGGTCTGCGAATGAAAAACCGAGTGAATATCGACGATTTCGACCCCTTGCGCCTTTAGTTGTGAAAGTAGATCAGCGAAATAGGACGATTCGGCTTCCTTAAGCTCTTAATCGCCAGAATAGAACTTCTTCCGGCAGGCTTTAAACTTCATTATTTTGTGGGGAAAGGGGTTTTTGTTCGAATAGTTTGACGAATGTGGAGGTTACTCCACAGTAGGCGAACCACTTACCGTTGACAAAGAGGATGAAGCAATTTGGAAACGGGCACGGCTAGATACGAACGAGCTGGCGCGACTTCGTAGTGAGGGGTGGACGGTGAGTCAGTTAGTGGCTCATTTTGGGTATAGTAAGACGTCGATTAAACGAGAGCTTAAAAGGCTTGGGGTTAAGCCACTTTCAGTTGGAAGTTTGGCTTAATCTTGGCAAACAACCGTACCAGTTTATCGGTGCTGAATCGATCAATCCGGTGATTGAAAATGCGGCTCATGTCCGATTTTGGAATTCCCAAAAATTTTGCCATTTGTGCTGCATTGAGATTTTCTTTCTGGGAATATTTCAATAGATCCTGACAAATCTTAAAACGAAATTTAGCTAATTCATCAGCATCCGGAGAAAGCATGAGAAAGCCTTGTGCGCGACCTAGTTTTTTTCTCATTTTCTTAATTTCTTTTTCGTTTGGGAATGCCATGTGATTTTCTCCTATAAGCATTTACAACACCAATATAGAGTTCATTGTCTTCTAAAAGCCAGACAAGCTTGTAAAGCCTTTCACCTAATTTAAGTCCATCGGTAACATAATATTCATACATCTCGCTTTTCTCTTGTAAGGGAAAGGTTCCCCCATCCAAGAGCTTTACAAGATTTAGAATCAAGTTATCGCTAACAGAGTCGCTATGTTTGAGTTCATAATGGGGGTCGATAACCACTTTGGTTATTCGCCTTCCATTTACAGTCACCGAGATGTCATATTCGCGTCGATTCACACCTAAACACTAACAGAAGTTGTCAAAAATGACAACAATCAAAGAGGAGAGAAGGTCCTATAACCGCCCATGCCGAGCAGATAATATCGATATTTAGAATTATGGGCCTGTTGAAAAATCCTTCGAAATTTGATCAAATGCACTTTCTTGGGAGGGGTAATGCAAGGGAAGAAAGAGCACCAGCCGCAGTTGTTTGCGTACGTTGACGTAGAAAAGCTGATTCCGACGGGGCATCTTTTAAGGCGAATCGATAAAGTTTTGGACTTGTCATTCATTCGTGCAGAGACAAAGAGCTTGTATTGTGCGGATAACGGCCGCCCATCGATTGATCCAGAAGTCTTCTTTAGAGCACAGTTATTGTCCTACATTTATGATCTCGGAGGAGATAGACAGCTATGTGAGGAAGTGCGTGTAAATATTGCCTACCGTTG
>OMIX01000061.1 GCA_900299195.1 Deltaproteobacteria bacterium | reverse complement strand
AGAAGTGATTTGGTTCTTGGTCAGAATTAAGTGTGAAAGATTTTTTAAAGATGAAATAGGTTCTAAGTTCTCAATTTCATTGTCCCAAAAAATAAGGGTTTGCAATTGAGATAACCCCTTGAGTGGAGCGAGATCTGAAAAATGATTGTGAGAACCTGATAGGGAAAGAAGTTGCGGTTGTGTCGCAACCGGATTTAAAGAGCTGAGTTCCCACCAGGGATCAAAAGGGGTCCGGTCAAGTCGAAGATGGACCAAACTTTTTAATTGGTCGGCTGCCTGTGAACAGATTCTTTCATCTTTTGTTTTCATGTCCAAACCCGCCCGCCAATTCATGATTTCAATGGTGGATTGGTCTGCCTGAGAGGGGGGCTTCATACACATTTCAAAAAATAAATTTTTGGAATGAGCCTGGCTGGATTGTGCTGAAGCCCAGAGAGAAAGGCACAAAATAAAACGACTCACAAGTCCCCATTTTAACAAGTTATTTTTTTTCATAGGATAAAGCGTAATCGATCTACCAAGACCTGCCAAACCCCCAAAATTGTGACCCACACAATCTGTAAAAACCCAGGTGGCTTCTGATCTCATTGTAGACAAAAAGCATACTTTTTAACTTTCATGTAGGTTCGCGAACTTACCAGACCCAAATCGATAGAGTTAGGGAACTGTGTACAGAGTGTGCGAAATTCACAATTCTAAGTGCTGTTAAGTTATTAGAATAAAAGAAATTAAAGAGAATTAAGGTGGCATTAGGGTTGCTCTTCCACGAGTATGCCGCCCAGCTTGATTTTACATCACTTTATTCTGCTCATATTTGGATTGACCTTTACTTCGTCCATTCAAGCTGACGAAAAGCGTTGTGCCGGTTTGTTTTCGAGGCTGACTCAAAAAATACTCAGACAAACCGCCGAAACTATCGGTAAGGCAGTTGAACCCTTTGATGAGGATTTGATTGCTGTTATTGCAAGTCAACCTCTGACTCCGGAAAACATCGAACTGTCTCGTTTAAAAATTCAACAAATACAAAACCAATCGATGTTTAGGCCCTTAAGTAAAACATTATATTCTGAACTATTGGGACACACCAAATTTCTCGTTAAAGCCAAGAAAAGTCAGGAGAAGATGCCAAAGGAAATCAGGGTGGGAATTCGGTCGTCAGATCCTAAGATAAGAGCGGAATCCTTTAAAGATTTACTTTTATTAGAAGGCCATAAAAAGATTGAGATTCTTGAGGAGTTACTGGAACATCCGAATCGAGCAGTCCGTCGACTGGGACGGCAAGGGCTATTATCGCTGGGTTACAGAATCAATTACAGCAAGGGAATGCTGGAAGATCTCAAAGAAGACCTCAATGAATTTAACGTTTTTGAACATTCCGAATTTTGGCTTGAACTCCATAGTTTAAATGACTCTCAGTTCATGTCACTGGAATGGAAACAATCGCCTCTCGAACATTTTTTGATTGGGAAATCTTTGGATGTTTGGCAGCAATTTGAAAAGAAGAAGGGGATTTCTCCGATAACCATTCGACGAAAATGGATAGAACATCAAAAGCAACTTACTGTGATTCGAGAACTGCTTCGATCTGATACTCCCTCAGTACGAGCTCGAGCTGTACATCTTCTAGGACAAGTAAGTTATGTCACCCCAGAGGTTCTAAACCTATTTCATTTGATCATCGAGAAAGAGCCAGTGACTGAAGTTAAGGCACTCGCGGTCACGCAGTTAAATTATCATGATACGATTCCTTCGGCCTATTTATCTGCCGGACAAACTAAGGTGTTAAAAAGAAATGGTGACTTTGCTCTTTCCAGAGCGACAGAACAAATAATTCAAAGTTTGAACCCCGAAGAAAAAAAAGAAGACAGCAGTTCAACGAATTTAAAATGGTTTCAAACTGCTGAAGAAAAAGGCAAAGGTAGAGTGGGCAGAGCGTTGGATGCCTATACTTTTTCTCGTCATGTGTATTCTTTGCCAGATGCTGAAAAGTCTAGATTTTTAGTCGCCTCAAAACCTATCGACGGTAAAGAGTTGGCGGAGCAGCGGATTCAATGGGATAAATCTGTGCCTGTAGGGTATGAGGTGGTTGAAACTGTTTCTGACCCCAGAACCGGGCTTAAGGCAGCAGTCTATCGCGAAGAATCTAAGGACCACCGATATTCCAAAGTTTATGCTTTTGGTGGAAGCCAAACTGCGAAAGATTTCTGGGCAGATTTAGGTTTAGGAAGGATTCAAGTGGATAGCCCCCAGTTTCTTCGTTTGGTGAATGAAGCCGCCAAAGATGTTGAAAATAGAATCCCTATATTAGTGACTGGGCACAGTTTGGGAGGAGGTTTGGCTCAGGCGTTTAGCTACTATGTTTCGAAAAGGGCTAAAGAATTAAGGAAAATGGAAAAAGGTAAGAATTTGAGTCGAGGAAAAGATTGGGACCCGAATCTTTATGGCGAGATTTCTGTCGTTAGCTGGATGGCCATTGGCGGAGCGAGCATAGTTCGACAAGATCCGAATTACTCCAAAGATGCTGTGTTTGAAGTGAAAGGATTAAACAACAATAAGTTCAAGGAAGGAGCAGAAGTAGTCCCCATTCAAATAGAAAATTATCGTTTACCTGGAGACCCTGTTTCGATGGTTGGGGATTTTTTAGGGGATCTTCTGGATATCAAAGGCGAGAAAGCCTTTTTCCCTTCAATTGGAAAACATTTAATAGCGAGCTCTATCAATGCGGGATTTGTTCGAAACGGGGTTGAAAATGCAGAACCCTCTCGGCGAATCCAAATTCCAAATGTGCTGGTGAATGGCATCAGCCGAAATATTGGCTTGATGGCTCAAAAAAGTATTGATCGCGATTTTGGTAAAAATTGGCGTAAATATCTTGCGCCGTTATTAGAGGCTCGACTTCACTGGGAGAAAGAACAGGGTTACAAAAGAGGGCTTAGAGAGGTTTTTTCTTCAGGGGATATGTGGCTTCAAAGAGAGATTCAAGAAATTTTGGATTTCGTACCTCCCGATTCTATGGTTGAGGCTGGTCTTTGGGTAAACCGAACAGAAGACGAGGTTCGTAAAATACGAGAATTAAAACGAAGAAGTCCCTTCAAATAAATAAAGAAAACACGTAAAGTTCGTCCAAAGTTTGTACAGTCCCTTTTCCTGTCTCCTCATCAATCCCAAAAAAGGTTCATTAATCTCATGATTTATAGGTTTAGGAATTAATGTGCTTTAGTCAGGACTGCTGCTAACTGCGTAGACAATTTGGAAACACAATTGAGCCGAAATTTAATTTTTCATTTGAGTTAAAGGGTTGAAATCTCGTGGGCTTCGACTTGAGATCAAGAGGTTACCTAGCTTTGTTGACTCTCGGTCTGCGGATTGCAGCCTCTAGTGACAACATCTGATTTTTTTAGGTTTTGCGCTAGTGGGGGAGACAGCATGGGTATCGAAATTAAAAGGGTAAAAGTCCTGCCTTTAAAAATAATGGGAATTAGCTGGCTTCTTTGTTCGCCGGTGGCTTTACCCCAGGCAAGTCACGATGAAATGCTCACTGCAGATTCCTGGGGGATTACGAGTGGTTCTGGTTACATCGAATTCAACGAAACATCTGAAGCGTACCAAAAAATGAAGCGGCTTCTTGATTTAGCGGGTTCAGGAACTTACGGTGAGAAGGAGAGACAGGTTGCTTTAAAAAAACAATGGGAAAGTCTTCAAAAGTTAGCGCCTCATATCAAGCCGTCTGACCGAGGGGTTTACGATCAACTCCTCAAACAATCACAACAGAGCTTACAAACTACGAATTCACAAAATGTGGTGGTAGCCAAACAAGGAGAAGCAATAAAAGCTTTTAACTTAGTTTTTCCAGCTAAGGATTCTATTTTTAATCAGTCGTTGGGAAACCACACTCAGGATGTGCCTCATCAATCAAACATAGATAGAATTAAACTATCATTAAAGCGGTTACAAGATTGGGAGGAACG
This sequence comes from Deltaproteobacteria bacterium, assembly GCA_900299195.1. Lineage (GTDB taxonomy): Bacteria > Bdellovibrionota > FAC87 > UBA2466 > UBA2466 > UBA2466. The sequence continues at coordinate 53,359 of OMIX01000061.1, read as the reverse complement.
TATTTCAAAGGAAAAAGATCCCACAAAGCGGGCTATTCAAACTTATGCGTGGTTGGGTGAACTTACGTTTTTATCGGAAATTCGTCCAGGATTAAACCTGGAAATTAACCTTAAAGGTGCTAATCGAGCGGACGTTGCACAGATTAAGACAGTCGTAGACCGGTATTACCAAAAGTTTCTTAACTTAAGTGATTCCGATATGCCTCTATTCCATTTAGAACACGAAGATGACATTCAGTATATTCTGGAAATGGATAAAGGGCTTAGGGGCATCCTTGCTGATAAAAATTCAGAACCTAACAGGAAGGCTTTGGCTCTGAGTTACCGGCGGGCAATATTACAATCCATGGGGCAGTTTTATAAACATTTGGAACAAGAAGGCCTACTCGATAAGGAACCTTATCTAGCAAATAAAAATAAACTTTGGGCGTTGGCCCAAGAAAATCAAGAAATCAATCAAGTCATAAAGAGAACTAATTTTTTGGTCGATAATGCTAATTCAAAAATATCGCAGATGCGAAATGATTCCCAAAATTTAAACCCGTTTTTTCCACAACGACAAAGTATATTAGATACGATTGCAGATTTAAACAATGCTCGTTTAAACCTATTGGAGAAGGCTCAATCAGATGGAAACACGGGGCCTAATCTTGCTCATTCTTATCTAGGGTCCTTACAAAAACTTTCTGATACTGAAAATTCTTTGAGAGCCCTTTTGAACGAGGGTGAAAAGAACAAAACAGAAGTTGCTCAAAACCCGACAACTCAGGAAAACACTATTTTGGCCAAGGACAACAATCCAAAAACAGTGAATAGCTCAGATAAGAAGCCATCTGAAGTCGAGGAGCGTTCCTTTAAACCTGATTTTCTAGATTCAGGACCCCATGCCTTGGGTAATCATTCATCTTCCGGGCCGATAGCTTCTGAGGATTTGCAGAAAGTCGATTCCAAGATCGTGGAAGAATCACATGATTCGGAAATAGAAAAAATTAATTCAAAAAATATGAGAGTACCCACCTTTGGAGCTGGAAAGAATGGGCAGAAGGAGGTTACCCCAAGGGGAATTTCTTCCATCAATTTGCTTAAGGGAATAGAGAGTTCTAGCATTGCGCCAACAACTTCAGTGGCTCCTCCTTTAGTTAATGGCCCAAATGGTTCCTCGAGCTGGCCTAGTTTTCCGCCTAACGGTGGAATGGGAAGTTCTCCAAGAAATGACTTTAAAGTGAATCCTTCAAACAATTTGGCTAACAAAGAAGCTAGTCAGCAGGCCTTGGGTAGTGATGAGGAAGCAGCGAATGTTGAGGATGGTTCTGGATTTAGCCTCAGGCAAAAAGGCAAAGGTAAAAATTTAAGTGTGCTAGAAAAGAACCAAGAAGAAGCTCGAAGAGAACCCCAAAGCTATGGGACTTTTTATTCCACTTATTCCACGACCAACAATTTTGCATCTTCTCCTTCTTCTGTGACTACCGAGTTAGATAAAAATAAATCGGAAGGTACCGCTTATGCTTTAAACAGTGATTTACGGACGTTTTCGCCAGTCTCCACTAAAGGTAACGCAGTCCCAAAAAAGGGTTCCGATGGAAATGGGGAAGGCAATGAGGGGGCAGCCACCCAGGCCAGCTTTGAAAAGTTGAAGGGGGTGAGTGGGGATCTTGGGTCCCTGGATGTTTCAGGAGGAGAAAACCCAGAGTTTAAAACGGATTCCGATTCGATTTGGAGTCAACTTGGATTGCAACCCACCTTAGATTCGTTGAGTCAGTTTTTGGAAGAATTATATCCTTCAGAGGGTGCGGGTAAAAAATCCGATATCACAGAGCTCATGGAGTCTCCAGAGGGTAAACTAAGTAAGAAAAATCGGGAAACCAAAGATAGGCAAAAAATGGAATTGAGTAAAAACCAAAAGAGGACACTGCTTTCCGAAGCCACAGTTCTTTCAAAAACTAACCCAACTCTTTGGGAGAAGTTTTTAGCTTGGTTAGGAATTTAAATGTTTTTTCCAGAACAGGATGAAGTTAAACCTTCCTAATAAGGTTTCCTTTGCGTGGCTCCAGTATTTCTTAAGGGATGGAATGATAACTCGTTGACGATAATTTAAAAACCGTTTGTGGATAGCTAGGTGACATTCGTTGTGGGAGTAGTAATAAGTATAAATTCTTAAAGTGTTGAGGGTGAATCCACGGGCTCTGAAAAACTCGGTTCGGTAAATACCCATGATAAATCGAGACAGTCCCCTTAACTCTACATTGCGTCTCATCTGAGTTAAAAAGAAACGGTCCAGCTTTTCTTTGAAGGTTAACCTAAGCTTCTTTGATTTTTTAATCCACGTTTGGGGAATGGTTTCGGGGTCGATTTCGTGAAGAAACTTAAGAGCCAGTTGAATAAAAGCGACATACTCAGTTTTCTTAGCTAGCCAGAATATTTTTTTCCAATCTATTTCGTTGGGGCAGTAACGAGCTAAAGCCAAAGTGTCGATCACCCAGTGGGATTGGGGTTGGTTCCACCGGTCTCCTAAAGCATGAACGATGGCCAACAAGAACATTTCGTTGGCTTCCAAAGTTTTCGGGGCTTCCGGTGGAGGGGGTGTCCGTTTTAACGCACCGAGGATTTGATCAAATTTTGAGTTGGGAGATTGGGGACAGAGATGCCAGTGAAGATCGAGCCCCACTTGATGATGGGGATCAAAGAGGTCAAAAGAGTGCCGAAAAGGCAAAAGAGACTCTATCGTATTAAAGGTTTTTCCAAAGAGAAGGTTAGGGGCAAATCGGCACCCTAAGTTTAGAAGGTGTTCGAGAACTTCTTTGACTTTATTTTCAGGAATGAAAAAATCCACATCTCCGATGTTTCGAAAGTAAATAGTATCGGGAATTTTTCTAATGAGTGCCGCCCCTTTTATGAGAAATGATGGGACACTTCTTTTTTCCAGTTCTTCTAGAAGCTGATTTTGGCAAAAGACTATTTTTTTGTTGTGTAACAAAGCTAATGACGTCAAGGTTTGGAGCTTTTCATGGAGTTCCGGGTGCTGTTTTAGCGACTCATCTTTAAATTCGGCGATGAGTCGAAGAAGTCTAGCCGTGGGTATTCGGGCTAATAACGCTTCATAGTTTTGATGGAGCCAATTTAATTCTTCGGGTGTTAAATCATTTTGGGAAAAGCTTAAATCGAGCAAATACCTTTGATAAGGGTCACACCACCAAAAGGGGAGAGGGTCAGGCGGAAGGTGTATGGCGTGTCGTGGCACAGGAAGAACAAAAGGGGGATAGGATTTTAAATCGACGACGGCCATGGGGAAAGAAGGCTCCGAGAGAAAGGATGTAAACTCACTATTATGCTAACATAATGGGGTACCAATAAAAAAGCTTCAAACTTTAGATGTTATTTCATTCCCATGAATATCCAAAGTGAGTTTGCGAGGTCATTTATTTTTGAGTGGGCACTGGGTAAATAATATATGGAGCCTTCGGAACAAGTTGAGTTAAACGCTTTACAGAAATACAAATATCTTTATTTTTCCCAAACGGACGGTATGGGAAGCCAGTTTCGGTTTTTTGACGCTATTTTATCAAGACTGCATCACTGGAATGATTTGAGAATTCTTTTTGATCTTAGAAGATCCTGTTACTTTAAGGGATTTGATGGAGGCTACAACTCAGAGTTGATCGACTCACTTTTTAAATTGGAATGGTTCGATTCTAAAAGTTTGGATAACCGAATCATTTCCGATAGTCGAATAATAGATCAAATTCTTTGTAGAGAACCCCAAAACACCTTTGCTATTTCTTTTTTTCCTCAGCTGGCATTGGATACGCAAATTGAATTAACCGGAATACGAATTTACCAAGCTTCGACTTTTAAAAAGTTCAAACCGGAATTGGGTAGACTAAAAAAAACTTTAGTGTGGGGCGCTAAGTTGCAACAGACCTTGGATTATTATCGACCAAAAATTGGTGAGCGAGTTGGGGTTTATGCTCGATTTGGTAATGGAGAAATTCTAGATAAAGAGCGCCTAGAAAAGCCGTGCCGCATGGAAGATTTTTTTGATGCTATGGATAAAGAAAGTGGAGGGTTTTTTATTTGCACCGACAGCCCGAGATTTTTAGCTCTTTGTCAGCAGAGATATCCGAAGCGGGTTTATCATACGGACAGATATCTTTTCCCTGAGGGGTGTGGGGCAGGACATGTTTTAATAGAAGGCCTTTCCGATTTTAATAGGGAAATTTTGGAAGCAAAGCGAAAAGAGATTGGACCCTATCGCCAAATTCACGATGCTCTTAGGGATATGGCTTTATTGGCCAGTTGCAAAAAACTCTTATGTAGTTGTAGCGGGTTTGTTTTCTATGCAATAAAAGCCTCCTCCGTTCCGGTTACCCGCATAGGACCCTGGCCGTGGTCAGTTTATAACACTTAGCAATGCTTTCTAGATTTTGATTTGAAATGGTATTTCTGTTAGCAATCCCAAAAAGGCATTGCTATAATCGGGTTATGAAAACAACACCTCGATCAAAAAGTTTAACAAAAGACAAAAAGTCGGTTCGAACAAACAAAAATTCTAAGAAAAGTTCTTCCCAAGCCTACTCCAAACCACAGCTCAAAAAATTAGAAAAACTAGGGGTGAAGGTATGGGGGATAGGGGTAAGCACCCCACCAGTACCACCACCGGGTGGCGGCTATGGGTCTTAAATCCTTTTCTCCCCGAAAAAAAGAGGTTTTCTCTAGCTATTTAGACGATAAGTCGGTCATTCTAAATGCCTCCCAAAACAGCTATTTTTCGGTAGAAGGGGTGGGGGAAGAGTTGTGGCGGCTCATCTGCGAGGGGGCTGATTACCCAGCCCTCGTGGAATGGGTGAGAGAAAATTACGAAGTTCCCCAAGAAATAGCCGAACAAGATGTTTCAGAGTTTTTAACTCAACTCAAATCCGAAGGGCTGATTGAATGTGAAGAGTAGGGCGTCCGTCTCACAAGTCCCTAGGTTAACTTTTGACGATCTCTTGGCACGATTTTTAGATGCTCAAGATTGGAACGCGGCTCACCAAAAATTCCCAAAAACTCCATGGAAGTTCTATTGCAAACCTCATGGGCAATATCCAAACCGGGGTTGGAGCTATTTTAAAAAGGCCTATTTGAGGGCTTGGACCAAAGCCAATCGCCCCGCGGCTTCACTGCATGAGCGCATTATCAACAATCGATTGAGTTTAGATTTTATTATTGAACTGAATTCACTCATGCTTTTCGGGGAAAGTCGCCCGGCTGAAGAGGTCATCCGAAACTACATTCCCGTTCATAGGCAATTACTCTCCTCGAAAATGAAGCACCTTTTTGTGGGGAATGGGACGCAATATAAAAACGCTGACCGACTGAACTTAAGAGTGGAAGGATTTCTCCCGTTTGAAGAGTCTCAACTGGTGAACCTAGCTTTTTCTCGAAGTTTAGATTCTTCAAAAGATCTAAAACAAATCAAGCTGAGGGTGAAGGGGCTAAGAAGAGAGATTCAAAAACGCTTCCCCGAACAGGAAAAGAAAAATGTTGTTTATTTTCTTTTGTCTCCGCACCAAATTCAGCGTCAGTTGAAGTCTATTTTAAACTTCTACAATAAAGAGTGCCGTCGAATTTTACGAGATATTCCTTCAGACTCTCCTCACTTTTATTCAACAGTTGCCGTATTAGCGCTTAAAATGCAGAGATACCTCGACATGACCCATTTAGCGATAGATGCGACAAGCCGTACGACTCGACTTGTAGAAGAATATATTTACTGGCAATTTGGATTCCCATCTCCAGATCCAAAACCCATTTTGCTTTATAAGAATAAGTGGCATCGATTAGCCTATTTGCCTTTCGAACTTGCGAAGAAAAAAGTCAAAAGCAAATCAAAAACTGGTCATTACATTTCTTTTTGAATTTGTTGAAAAGTTAGATTTTTTATCTTCTTAACGATATTTGATTCAACAGCAGGTTTAAGTTCTAATTGTGATAAAAAGGTGAGTAAGAGTTTAAGGGTCCAGCCATAAAGAGAATTCAATCGAATTTGAGTGTCTCCCCGGTCTATTCTAATCGCTTTTCCTAGAATGTCCGAAAAGTTTAAGGGTAAATCAGCCGCGGCGCAATTATCTCCTTTGGTTAAGTAAGGCTTGGGTTCTGAAAACTGGGGGGCTATTTTAATCAGGCGATGGAGAACGAGCTGATTGCCTCTTTGAAAAACAATAACGTCCCCTATTTTGGGCAGTTGGTTTTGGTAAGATTGGATCACTACTTTGTCCCCTTCTCGGAAAAGGGGAAACATGCTCATGCCGCAGTAGTCAAAAATAGCTAAGTTGTTTTGCAAAAGCTCGAGGCATTTCAATTCCTTTGCCGCCTGCTGGAGAGCATCCGTGTGAATCATGAAATAAGTGTATCGGTGAAGAGCTAAGGGATCAAGAAGAGCCCACAAAATTTCGTATCTATTTCTTAGGAGAGCGAATAAAATAGGGGGTACTCATGAAAAATAAAGAACTGCGTTATCAGGTGAACCCTTTAGTTAAGTTTCATCAGATTCATGATGAGGTTCTGTTTTTATTTCCTAAAGAAAAGCACTTTCACGCGCTCAATGATTCGGGAAGTTGGATTTGGACTCAAGTGCGTAAGGGAAAATCACTACCTCAAATGGTTAAATCCTTCGCCAAACGTTACGAGATCTCTCAAGCAAAGGCACAAAGAGATATACAAGCCGTGATTCAAGCTTTAATCCAAAAGAAAGCTTTAAAGCCCAGAACCCGATAATTTTTTATGGAAAAATACCGCAATGTCATCCAACTTCACCAGTGGTTGATTGAGCTAGAGTCGGAGGGTAAAAATGTGGCTCAAGCGGTATCGGAACATGTGGTTGATTTCGGGAGTCTGATTGCTAAAAAAAAGCGAATTGACCGTAAATCAAATCTAGAATTTAAACTGCGCATTCTTCCTGCCCAAAAAAAAGTACCGATTCGAAAATTAAAGCGGCGCTGTTACGTTGAGAACATTTGGGTTTGGAACCTGGTTCGAGCCTACCCATTTCACAAAAATCAGGCTGTAGTTTATTATCCCCCCAAAAAGAAAACTCACTCTCCAACCCTTTACCATCAGTTTTTTTTAGATCCAGTATCTCAAATGTTGAGGTCTCATGGGGCCTCATTCATTCATGCAGCTGTTCTTTCTTGGAAAGGGAAAGGAGTTGTGCTGTTAGGACCCAAAGGGGCTGGGAAAAGCTCGTTAAGTGCAGCTTTGATTGAATTGGGTTTTAAGTACTATGGGGATGAACACCCTATCTTATCTCTAGAAAAGGGTAAGGTGTGGGGAAAAAGTTTTCCAAGCGCAATTGCTTTAGACAGAAACTCTAAAAATTACTTTCATCTTTGGGAAAGTAAAATGAATTGGCATCCCGACCGTGGAAAGTTTTTGTTGGACCCTAGAAAAATAAAGAGTAATTCAATTGGGAAACGATGTTTGGTCCAAACTGTGATCTTTTTAAATCCCAATGAAAAAGCTGAATATAGAGTGACTCCGGTTCCTTCTTTGAAAGCTTACGGGAAGCTTTTGGAAGATTATTATTTAGCTGTAGGTGATGAGCCTTTATTATCCAAGGAATCCATCGCTCACTTGGACCTAGTGGCTAAATTAGTCGAACAGTCGAGGTCAGTGCAATTGAGCTACGGGGGAAAAAAATTTAGAGAAGTAGCTCGAGTGATTCAACGGGAACTTATCGATTACCCCTCAAAAAGGCGCGCTGCATAAGTTGTTTAGAACGGCCATTCCTCTCTTTACTCAATCTCGAATCGTGATAAAGTTTCCCTCCAAAGAGATAGGAAGGTCAAGTGTTTCGGGGTTTTTGGGTTCTTTCAATTTTATTTTTGTGGTGGGCCAAAGAGTCTATGGGCAGCCGTTCGCCCTTAACTCATCAAGTTCCGATACCTTCGGTTTCTTTAGTCGGAGGCAACGAAGATTTAGCGAATCAGTTCAAATCGGTGTTTACCTATTCCATCGATGACAACGAGCTTTCGGGTCGGTGCACTGGAACTAAGGTGGCCCCAAATCATTTTTTAACAGCCGCCCATTGTTTTATATTGCAAGAGTCAGATGAAATATCGGTTTGGCCTAAATCCCATAAAACTCCCGTTATTTTTTATTCTTTTCAACAAAAAGTCGAAAATGTGAAACGGGTGAAAACGGTCAAAGTTACTGAAGTTGTTTTTCATCCCGCTCTTCAACAATGTTTTACTCAAGATAAATCAGAAAGAGAATCCTGTATTGAAAACACTCCCGATCTAGCTTGGGTGGAGATTGAAAAATCTCGAGAGTTTGACGAAGCACCTCTAGTTCCTCTGGATTTGAATCGGGTAACTGAAGGGGAATATTTAACGGTAGTGGGATATGGCTATCAGCAGGCGGAAGATCTCACTCCTCCCGCTAGAAAATATCACTTATCTCAAGTGGCCCCCCCAGAAACGTTAAAAAAACTATACATGGATTCTTCGGAAGACGAAGACTCTGTGAGTGACGAGCTTTATTTTGGTACTTTAGGATATTTGTTAGGACCCCAATACGCCAGTTTAGGTGCGGGAGATTCTGGGGGCCCTGTGTTTAGAAGTATTGAAGGAGTGAGTTACGTGGTAGGGGTCAATTCCTTCTCTTTTTGCCCTGATTCTCCATCTCAGTGTGAAGTTACCTCGAATAGTTTTTTTGCCCGCATTCATCGTGGCGGGGAGTTCCAAATAGGGGAGTGGTTAGAAGCACTTAGTCCCTCCTCTTTTAGATAGAAATTATCTATAATAATAATAAAAACTATAGATTGGATTTATTTTAGCGGTAGACCTATCCTGGAATTGTCAGAAGACACAAATTAGGAGGTCTTATGAAAACCAAAGATTTCAAACAAACACAGACACACAAAAACTTAGAGGCAGCTTTCGCTGGAGAATCTATGGCTAACCGAAAGTACTTGTACTTTGCTCGGGTGGCTAGAGAGCTTGGAGACGAAGAGGTGGCCAAAGTTTTTGAGGAAACGGCTCATCAGGAAACAGAACATGCTTTATCGCATCTCTCGCTGGTCTACCCCAAAGACACACTTACTGTGACTAGGTTATTAGAGTTGGCTATTGAAGGGGAGCGCTACGAACACACCGTGATGTATCCTGGATTTGAAAGACAAGCACTAGCGGAAGCTGAAGGGGTAGCCGCTAAGGAGTTTGCTGAACAAGCCAAAGAGTCTGAAGAGCATGAACAAAGGTTTCAGAAAACTTTGGATTTGGCCCGTAGACGATTTTCGGCTTTGGCCAAAGTGGAGAAAATTCATGCCGATAGATACCAAGCTATTTTGAACCAAAGGAAAGGAGCTTAGTATGAGTGGGTTTAAGAAATATATTTGTGTAGTTTGTGATCATATTTACGATGAGCAATTAGGAGATCCGGACTCTGGGATAGCTCCAGGAACTAAATGGGAACATGTGCCTGAAGATTGGTCCTGTCCTGATTGTGGTGTGACCAAAGATCAATTTTCACTCATGGAGTGATGAGAGGAGCTAGAACTTGTGAGAAATATTTCGCTGACCCAAATGCTTTATGCATTGACGTTACAGGAAACTAAAAACTTTAGTTTGGCGGCAAAAAAGTGTCACGTCACACAACCGACACTGAGTATGCAGCTTCAAAAGTTGGAAGACGAGCTAGGGATTATCCTTTTTGATCGAACAAAACAACCGATTATCCCTACAGATCCAGGGGAAAAACTTTTGGCTCAGTTTCGGACAGTGGTTCAAGAAACCCAGCAAATCGATGATATTCTCACCGAGGTTCAAGGGGAGGTCTCAGGAGAGTTTAGGCTTGCCATCCTCCCCTCCATTGCGCCTTATTTAGTTCCCCTATTTGCTGCTCGATTTGTGCGTTCTTACCCTAAAGTTACGCTCATCTTAGATGAATGTAAGACTCAAACGATGGTAGAGCGATTAAAGAAAGACGAATACGATGCAGGAATTCTTGTCACTCCTCTTGAAGAAGAATCGGTTTATGAGACTCCGCTCTATTATGAGCCCTTCTGGGGATATGTTTCGCAAGGGCATCCTCTATTTATTCAAAAAGAAATCTCTGGAGCAGATTTGGGGGCGGCCGATTTGTGGATTTTAGAAGAAGGGCATTGTTTCAGAGAGCAAGTATTGTCTCTTTGCAAAAGGCGAAAGGGGCAGTGGATGACAAAATCCCCATTAAATTTTCAAAGCGGAAGTTTAGAGTCATTGAAAGGGCTAGTGGATAGCGGAATTGGATATACGTTGCTTCCCGACTTAGCAGCGAGGCAAATAGTATTACACGGAAACAAAAAACGACTGAGGGCTTTTACTAAGCCCACCCCAGTCCGGGAGGTAAGTTGTGTTCAAGTTCGCAAGGGGTACAAGAAAAAAATTCTCGATGCCTTAGTTCAGACTGTGAAGGAAGGGGTTCCGAGAGAATTATTGAAACGGGACCAAACTAAGTTGGTCCCGCTCAAGTAAAGAGTTTAGTTTTGCACCCAAATATCGATGGGGCAAATGAGAGTTCCAAATCCGGGTGTAGCTTTGGGCCCTAAAGTGACCATAATAGAAGACAAAGCCGCCCCCGATCCTCCATTAATCAGATGCTCATAGCCAATTCCATTGGGAGCCAATTTATGGCTAGCAATGAGTTGAGTTGTTTGAATGGGCACATTACCTACTGTTTGAACACTCGCTCTACCAAAAACGCACTGGCTATCCATAGCTAGCAGCATGCGGCTGATAGATGGGGTTCCCCAAGGTAAGGAAAATACAGCGGTGGACGATTCGGCGACTCGAACTCTTCCCAAAAAGCGATAGGAGTCGACAATAGACGGAATTGAAGGTTCCCCATATCGGAAAATTCCGCCTGTGGCACTGTTGTAAGCGTCCCCGGCAGCGACCATTTTCGACCAAACCGTAGAGGCGTATGCCATGTCACTCACCAAAATAATAAGTTCTTCTTTTGCTCCGCCCGAAGTTCCTAAAACGCCCATTTCGGCGCCGTATTTGGCGAGAAAAGCTTGATTGGCCAAAGCCAAAGCGCTTTTATCGGGTGGGGTAAATACTGGCACGGGGGGAACGGTTTTTTGGAAAAAAACGGGAATTTCTGCCGAAAAAGCCAAGCACTGAGAGAATAGAACAAAAGCCATTAAAGCTTTGGAAGCGGTCAATTTCATTTTAAGACTCCTTGATTGCAATAAATGAAGTAAGGGTTGTAACAAAAGATGAGCTCGGAAAAAAGGAGCGCTGCGTAGGGAGTTAAGTAAAAAGAACTTTTGAAAGAAGAAGGCACACGACGATGAGAAGAATAGGCCGAATGATTTGCGATGCCTTTCGAGTGGCGAGTAACGAACCTAAGAGCGAACCTATGACAATCCCGACAGCTAAACTAAAGCCTAAATGCCATTGAACGAACCCACGATGAGCAAAGTTAAGGAGCGAAATTCCAGCCGACGTAAAATTGGCCAGTTTTGAAATTGCTAAAGCGGTAAAGAGAGGAAATTTCGCTAGAAAAAATAGGGAAAGAAACATGAAAGTTCCTCCACCCGGACCCCAGACCCCGTCGTAAAACCCACAGAGCAATGCTGAAAAGATGATCCCACGAGTGTTTTTATTCCATTCCAGGTGGTTAGATTCTTGCTCTATCCAAAAATCCTTTCGCCATAAAATCCATAAAAGAATGGGACATGAAATGAGAAGAAAAACTTTGAAAAACGATGTAGGAATCCAGGGATTCAATGAGCTTCCCAAAAATGAACCCAACCCAATGAAAACAGTGAATAGCCAGCCGCTTTTCCATTTCATGTGGCCTTGAGTAGAATAGACGATCAAAGCTACCAGTGCCGAGAGCGTTCCGGCGATTTTATTAGTTCCAATGGTGCTCGGGCCTAAACTTAAAAATAGCGAAAGCGAAGGAATGGTAATGAGGCCTCCTCCACCTGCAATAGAATCAATAAAGCCGGCGATGACTCCCATCCCTGTCAGGAAAAAAGTGGGATTTGTCTGTATCATTCAAGTGGGTTTGTGACATAAAATAATCCAAATGGAAAAAGGAAAATGTGAATTTTTTAAAAGCCCATATCTGAGTGCTTGTGATTCATACTTCACTCGAAAGTGAGTAAATAAACCCATGAACGAAAGCTTACTAAAAGCCTACCAACTGGCTCTTTATCGATTGAAAGGGGCGGGCATCGAATTTGAAATGAGAGTGGGCGAACGCTCGCAAGATTTGAAGGAGTTGCTCAACCAGCACCAGGTTGAAACGTGGGCGTTTGTGACCGCAGCTAATCCTCAATCCCAAGTGTTAACAGAACAAGAAAATATTCGGAGAAACCAAGAACTTGAAAAACTTCTCATCAAAGATGGATATGTCTATTTTACCGGAGAGAGTTGCTCTGCCGATGGCGGTTGGCCCGTTGAAGTTAGTTTTTTGATTTTGGGGATCTCAGAGACTGAGGCATTAAGGCTTGCGAGCCAATTTCAACAAAAAGCCATCCTGTTCGGCGGTAGTTCCGGCATCCCCCTCCTCAAATTTCTTTAAGGTGTCAGTCTCCCAGTAAGATTGAAAAGTATCGGATACCTTTTCTGGGGTTGATGACCGCTACCGTTTAAGCTTGATGGGAGACTGACACCGTTCAGACACCGTTCAATTGTGAAGGAATTGTGAAGGGATTGAGGTGCTAACTCCTTAATTGCTGCCTAATGAGAGAGGGGCATATCCTGTTAAAATGAAGGGAGAAATAGAATTAGAAAATAGCAAAAGGACGTTTGTGAAGTATTTTCGCCAAAATTCGGGAAACACGATCTTAGTCATTATGTTGGCAGCTACCCTAGGGTTAGCTTCTATCGTTTTTGTGATGCAACAAGTGGGAATGGCAAACAAAAGTGCTATTTCTTTAATGCAAAAAAGTGAGGCGAATGGCAAGGATCAAAGTGCATTAGGTTTATTGAGCGAGAAATTTAAATTGAAGGGAGTAGAACAATACCTTCTGCCCAATCAAATAAGAGCTGCTCGATTTTATAGCCATGGTGAATCTGGAGTTCCCAACACCGGGGATCAGCAGCCATTCGTTTTTGTGGAACCTTATCCAAATCTCGCAGAATTGAATGACTCAAACTTTAAACCCAACTTGATGCTTTTTAGACCCGCTCCGGATGCGAATCAGGTGAATCCTAATTTAAAGAAAGCTAATGGAAGCCCCATCAATCTTCCTCTTATTCAAGTTACCGGGAAAAAGAGCCCATCTGTTGGAAAATGTGAAACCTTATTAAACCCGGAAGTCAGGTTGACTAATCAACTTCAAACTGAGGACTGCAGTTATTCTTATTTCACTCTTGATACGAGCAAGCTTTTTTCTTTAGAGAAAACAAAAAGGCCCTCCGATTTTCATCAGGCCTATATAGGATTCGCTAACCTTATGTTACTTGATCCTAAATCTCTGATAGATTTGTTTTCGCAAGCCAACTTTAGTTTGCCCACGGATGCGATAGATTCCAGACTGGTAAGCTTTCTTAAAATGATTCCAGATCCTATTTATCCTCGTGTTTTAAAGAGCATGATTGTACGGGTGGGAAATACCCTTGCTGAAGTTTCAATGGATATGCCACCGGAACCTAGAGCTTTATTAGAAAGAAGCTCAGGAGGAGTGGGCGCCATTCCCCTTGGAAGGCAAGTGAGTCTCGATACCAAAACCAATAGCATTACGGTTTCAGCCCAACTTTCAGAAACTTCCTTTAGAACTTATCGTTCTTTAACCGTTCCGAGACAGAGTGTTAGGAATGTTCAATCCGAAACTTTTTTTAAACAAACCACTGAGACTTTGACTGTTCCTAGAGATCTTTATACCAACACGGCTTTGTATGGCACCCCTCGGATTAACCCGACCAATGACCGCGAGGGATTGTGGACAGTGTCGTTGAGGGCGCAGGGATTACGAGGCGAGACCTCAGAGTCTTTTTTAGACTTGACTGTGGTCCCACCCCCTAAACCCAAATGTGTTTCTAGTTTCGGTTCGGATCGTTTTCGAGAAGGGGGCCAAGAGCTACTTCAGGGAGAGGGGTTCACCATTAGTATCAATTGTAATTTTCCCGACTCTGGCCATGTGGACTATGCCAGCATTGGGGGGATTCCTGTCACCAACTTTGATAATAATCCTTCAAGCCCAAGGTACAAAACGGGAAGTGTTTTTTACTCTCGAAGAAACATGGTCCAAGGAGAAACGATAGTAGTTGAAGCTAGAGGTCCAGGGGGCTCTTGGTCAGGGGCGGAGTACTTGAATAAAGTGTGTGATTTGAATGATCCTCAAGCAGTTGCGTATTACAGTTCTTATTTTGGTTCTTGGCCTTTCAGTCGAAAATACGGCCCCTTAACTGGAGTTTTATTTTCAACGGGTGAAAGCTCAGTTCTTCACGCAACTCACCTAAACCCCATAGTCGAACCCTGCAGTAATTCGAGCTATTGCACCGGGACTTTTCAGTATTTGACTGGGATCTGGGACCAACAGGAAATATGGAAGTATTTTTCTCAAACCTGCTCTTGGACCGACCGAAATCGAAACATCCACTACTATGAGTGTGGTGAGTGGAAGTACGGTAAATACGGGGAGACCGCTTGGGTGACTCCTCAGAAGTACACAGTTCAAGGGGTGGAATTAAACTGGGAACAGAGGAAGAGTCACGTCCAGTATTACAATGGAAGTTATTATTTTCCTCTTTTTGGCGGTAATGCAGTTTTAGCCCAAATCGGAAACAAGAGAGATGCAAACTGTACTATCCAGAAATATCACTTAAGAACTCAAGGCTGCTTTGTGGGGGATACTCGGGTTACTCTCGCCAACGGAAGTGAGAAAAGAGTCGCTGATCTTTCTGAAGCAGATTGGGTATACAATCCTTTGTATCAAACCCCCGTTAGAATTAAAAAAATAGTAAAAGGACCTGAAAATCGTCCTCTTTATGAAGTTAAAGCCGGCAACCGTTCCGTTAGAGTCACTGAAGATCATCCCTTTTTAACTCAAATCGGATGGGTACGAGCAGACCAGTTAAGACCCAATGATCTTCTGATGGGTGAAAAACAACCTCAAAAAGTTTCTCGAGTCATTAAAGTCCGCAATAAAAAAACTACCACGGTGTACAATTTGGAATTGGACACTGAGGTCTCAGAGGGACATCTTATTTTAGCTAATGGTATTCCCTCAGGTGATTTGACTACCCAAGTTAAGTTGAAAAAAGAAACTAAAACTCTTCCCTAGCATTGGGAGGTTCAAGGATACCGTGATAAAATAGTCCGACGGGACGAACATGAAACAAAGACAACTTTTAGTTTTAGGGGGAGTGTGTGCTGTTGTTTTGATGCTCATCATTTTAAAAACACGTTCTCAAGTAGCGACTGTCCAGTCTGAAAATGCTTTATCTCAATCTCCAGTTTCCGCGATTCCACCTTCGAGTGGGTCTGCTGAAATTGCCGCAATCCCCACTCCTCAACTCATGTCCCCTCAACAAGTGGTGGAATGGGAAAAAAAGGACCTGGCTCTTCGAAATGCCAATATGACGACTTTGTCTTTGCCCAAGGAGGGGGAAGATTCCGTATTGAATATAGAGTTAAAAGTTAAGATGGGCTGTCAACCCGGCGATGCAGACGCCATCGCGATGGATTTAAAAGCAGCACCCGAAAACCGACTGTTAGCAACTCTAGAAGGAATGAGTCAAGGGACTAAGTCATTTTCCTGGGAAGTTCCCAAAGAATTTTTGAGTTCAGGAGTCACTAGAACTCAGTTTAAGATCAAAGCGAGCAAGGACCCAATTCAACTTGGATTTTATCTTTGTACCAGTAAGGGGGGAAGCTCCTGTCAGAACAAAAAAATCAAAGATATCAACGAAATTTTTAATGAACATTTGCTCGCAAAAAAAGACGCTGGAAAAGAAGAGAGGGTCATTTTTTATCAGTATTTTTTATTGGATGAAAATGGCTTGAGTCTTTTTGAGAAAAGCCCGCAAGGGAAGCAGCCTTTTGATGAAATAAAAAAAATGAGTCAAGAGCGTAAGTTTCAGGGCCAAAGAGTAGAAGCGGGAATTGATAAAGCTCAGGAAGCTATCGAAACTTTGCGTTCTCTTCCCGTGATCTTCCAAAAAGATACTTTAATTTTAGAGCTTCCTAAATACGATGTGGCAGCTTGTGCTAAGCCGGAAAATGAAAAGGCAGCTAAAAAAGGAAAACCCGAATGAGTGGCAGATTGGAATCAATCATTAGGTCTAAGCAGGGCAATACTCTAATTATCGGTTTGGTCAGCATTGCTATTTTAGGCGTAGTGGTGGTAGCGATGTCTCAAGCTTTTTTTTCCATGGGAAGAAGTCGAGCTACTGTAAAAGCTAAGACCAGTTTTATTGACTATGAGAACGCTTTTGTTGAACTTCTGGGGCAGCAAGCTTTGCTGAATCTTTCCAGTTGTTCAGTCGCGGCCTTAAACAATATGAATTTACCCTTGGGGGACCAAGGTTCTGCGAGAGTTTTAGCAGGGACTCTTAAAACACAACTTTCTACACAGTTACAAACATCGCAAGCTTCAGCTGATTTGATGCAAACGGAATTAAATTCGGTATTTAATAGCTGCCCTGATGGAATTCCCACCGTTCCCAATAGCCAACCGGGCGTTTATCTTTTTTGTATGGGGTTTGAAGGATTAGCAGGCCAGAGCTTTCAAGGTTTAGCTGGAGCATTTGCGAAGGTTCGGTTGGAGTTAAGTTCTTCAAGTCGGGCCATGCAGGAAAGAGTGTTGGCGCAAGCGCTTACCTGCGATCAATTTAGAAATCCTAGTCGGGTCGGGAGAGAAATCAAAATTTCTTACTTGATTTATTTTAAAAGAGCCAATGACCCGAATGGAGTTTTTAAAAAGTCTGGTTCTCGAATCTACTCTCAGTGAACCCAGAAAGAAGGTGCTTTGATGGAACGAGGTGTTTCCTTGATTGAGTTGGCATTGGGAGTTGTCGTCGGAGGCATTATCGCGATCTCGGCGGCACGATTTATATCAAGTTCAAAGCAGGCCCAAGTCAATGCGACTTTGCGTGCTCAAACTGAGCAGAGAATGAGAGAGTTCTTAGAGACCACTAAGAAACAAATTGCACAGTCGAGAAATTCTTACCCTGGAGCCTCAACAATCCTCAATAACCCTTATCAAAATCGAAATTGCTCTTTTGTGGTAAATGGAAACCCCAGCTTAGCCAATTGCGGCGACGCAGCTTTGAGATTTTCGATACTCAATATGGATCGTTATTTAGATGCTAACAATATCGCCACCTATTTCACCCAAAACATCACCACCGAATGTGTTGCACCTTCTCCTGGGGTTCCAATTCAACCGTTTGAAGTCACGGCCATTCAGGAGTGCTCGCCTTGTGTGGGAGGACAAGTTCCAGTTATTCGTTCTCGATTTTCGAATCGTCCCGGTTTGGTTTTAAGATTTTCAGGGGGGGCGGAAGCTCCGGCGACTGCCAATGTTGCTGATGATGGAACGACTTTAGCGTCTAGCCTATGTATTAGCCATAATCCGCTCTCGATACCTAACGATCCTAATAGCTTTACTACTTTAAGTATTCGAATCAGAACCTTGGTTCGAGAAAATCAAAGAGCCAGGCTCCTTGAAATGTCCAGTGTGATCGCGATGCCAAGAGCCCCCAGCGGCGGAGTCAGGGTTCTTTCGACGGGGCAGTAATTAGGTTCAGGCCTGGCCTATGAAAAATTAGCTTGGTAATTTGTGCGTAGCGTTGTATTTTATTTCCCCGGTTTGGGTTGAAAGGGGGAAATAATCATGGAAAGTCAATGGTTTCAGCATCTTGTCGATTTAGAGGCCTATCCGATTTATGACCTCAACCACCCCAAAACTGAGCAAATTCTTAAAAAAGCTCAATCCCAACTAGATAGTTTAGGGGCTGCTGAAATGCCTGGGTTTTTAACCCCAAAAGGCATTTCACAGATGGAGCTTGAGTCGAGTCAGCTTGAAAAATCTGCTTTTTGGAATGCGCTTGTGGGCAATGCCTACTTAGATGAACCTGAAAATTCTTTACCCGAAAATCATGTACGGCGTTGGACTGAAACCACTTCGCTCGGTGCGGTGGGATATGATCAATTCCCTAAAGAGTTTTTGCTGCGAAAAATTTATGAATGGCCCCATTTTATGGAGTTCATTCGAACCCTTCTTGGTTTGCCTAAACTTTATCAGTATGCGGATCCGATGGGGGCCTTGAATCTTTCGGTCATGAAAAAAGACGACTACTTACGTTGGCACTTTGATCAAAGCGATTTTGTGACATCTCTTTCTGTTCGCAATTCAGAAAAAGGCGGAGCGTTTGAGTATGTGCCTAGAATTCGTGCCCCTCGTCAGGAAAATTACGAAGCAGTCCAATCGATTTTAAAGGGTAATCGAGAAAGAGTGATCCATATTCCAAATTGTCCGGGAACTTTATTGGTGTTTCAAGGGCGATATTCTCTGCATCGGGTGACTAAAATCGAGGGAGAAACTTCACGTTTGATGGGGCTTCTGGGGTACGCAGCCGAACCCAATGTGATGAGCACCGAATATCTAAGAAAAATCAGATATGGAAGAACTGAGCCCTTGAGCTAGAAAATAGGAGAACGAAAACATGCAACCTCCAAAACTCGATTGGGCAAAAAGTTGGTTAAAATCCACGAAACAGTTGTACATTCAGGGGGCCTGGACCCCTAGTGTTTCTCAAGAAACTTTTGATTCGATCAATCCCTCTAACAAGGAAAAGTTAGCTGCTCTTTCTTTAGCCGGAAAAGCAGATGTTGATTTGGCTGTGAAAAGTGCAAGAACAGCTTTTGAAAATGCAAGTTGGCGTGGCATGAATCGACGAGAAAGGGCCACCGTACTTCGTAGCATAGCTCAGCTTATTAGAAGTCACCAGGCGGAGTTAGCCACATTAGAGACATTGGATAACGGTAAGACCTATCAAGAAAGTTTCTATGATGATCTCCCTGAATCGGCAGATGTGTTTGATTATTATGCCGGTTGGATAGATAAAATTTACGGAGGGTCGGTTCCAGTAGAAAAAGGATTTATTAATTTTACTCAACATGAAGCTTTAGGCGTTTGCGCTTTGATCGTCCCCTGGAATTTTCCCTTATTGCTGGCTTGCTGGAAAATAGCTCCTGCATTAGCCATGGGAAATACTTTAATAGTTAAGCCTTCGCCCTTTACCTCTTTAACGATGGTAAGAGTGTTTGAGCTCATTCATGAATCCAAAATTCTTCCTGCCGGAGTTCTAAATCTAGTTACTGGAGACCTCGAAGCTGGAGAGGCTTTGTCACGTCACTCAGGAATCGACAAAATTTCTTTTACCGGGTCGACGGCTGTAGGCAAAAAAGTGGCTGAAGGCGCTGCATCTTCAAATTTAAAACGAGTAAGTTTAGAGCTGGGGGGTAAATCGCCCAACATCATTTTTGATGATGTCAAAGATTTGGAGAGTGTTGTAGCTCGGTCTTTTCAAGCTATGTTTTCACATAAAGGGGAAAAGTGCAGTGAACCCACTCGGTTTATTATTCACGAAAAAATTTATTCTGAGTTTGTTTCACGATTAATCCCCAAAGCCGAGGCCATCGTGTGTGGAGACCCTTTTGACTCAAAAACACAACAGGGGCCCCAAGCGCATGAGGGGCATTATCAAAAAATACTGAATTACATCGAACTCGGGAAAAAAGAAGGGGCCAAATTATTGTGTGGCGGGGGAAGGGATCCCTACAGTGAAAAATCGGGTGGCTTCTTTATTCGGCCTACTATTTTCGGTGATGTCAAAAATAATATGCGAATTGCTCAAGAGGAGATCTTTGGTCCAGTTCTTTGTTTGATTAAGTTCCAAACCGAAGAAGAGGCTATTGCGATTGCAAATGGAACTCCTTACGGCCTAGCGGCTGGAGTCTACAGTGACGACGCCAAGCGAGCTCACCGTGTGGCAACTCAGCTCGATGCTGGGATGGTTTTTGTGAATCATTACGGGTGTTATGATTTTGCCTCTCCGTTCGGGGGAGTCAAACAGAGTGGGTGGGGTAAAGAGATGGCTCGTCATTCACTTGAAGAGTACACCAAACTTAAATCGGTTTGGGTTCGTTACTCGTGAAAAACCTAAAAAGTTTTGTTTTTTGGCCCACTTTTATTCTTTTATTATGGGTAGTGGTGGCAAGCTTCTATTTTCCCTCGGAAGTTGAGAAAACGGCCAATGCTTTAAAAACTCTTCTTTTAGACAGATTTCAAAATCTCTATGGGGGGTCGGCATTCGTATTTTTTGTGTTATTGGTGCTGTGTGCCTTTTCTCCACTAGGTAGAGTTAAAATTGGAGGCGAGCAAGCTAAACCCATTTTTGGTTTTTGGAATTGGTTTGCAATTGCCTTAGGGACGACGACAGCTGTGGGCATTTTGTTTTGGGCCTGTGCTGAACCGATTTTTCACATGACTATGCCGCCGAAAAGCCTTGGACTGACAGCTAACTCAAGAGAGTCGGGCGTTTTTGCGATTTCCACTTTGTTCATGCATTGGACCTTAATTCCGCACGCGATCTATACTCTGCCAGCTCTTCTGTTTGCGCTTTCTTTTTTTAATGACAAACAACCTTATAGCATCGGTTCTTGTTTATATCCTTTAAGATTGCCCTGGTTGGGAACTCTCACCGATTCCATTTCGCTTTTTTGTCTTGTCGTAGGGATGGCTACTTCATTGGCGACGGGGGTTTTAAGTATCGGGGGAGGGGTAGCCCATTTGATGCAGGTTAAAAGTTCTCCCTGGTTATGGATGGCGATTGGGGGAGTTCTGCTGGGCCTTTATGTTTTTTCAACGGTAGCGGGGCTAGAGCGAGGGATACGAAGATTCAGCCATTTTAATACGCTACTATTTTTATTTCTGATTGTATTTTTTCTGTCGGTGGGCCCCACTCAATTTATTTTTTCTGAAACTGTTCTTAGCTTAAAAGAATTTCTATCGACATTTTTTGCCCGCAGTACCTTTTCTGGTTTTGGGAATGGAAAAGATGCCTGGATTCGGGAATGGCCTGTGTTTTATTTAGCCAACTGGTTGGCATGGGCTCCGGTCACCGGAACTTTTCTTGGGAGAATCAGTTATGGCTATCGAGTCAGATCTTTTATAGCTATGTTCTTGATGGTTTTAGCTGCTTTCGGAGCCATCTGGATTTCTGTCTTTGGTACTGTGGCTGTTCACATGCACTTAGTGCAGAAACTTCCCTTAGAATCATTGCTCAAAACACAAGGGGCGGAGAGTATTATGTTCTATGTGCTTTCTCAGTTTCCTCTGGCCCGTGTGATTATTCCCATCTTTTTGATCGGTTTATGCGTATCCTGTGTCACGGCTACCGATTCTAATACGATTGCCATGGCAGCCATGTCTTCTAAAAAAATCGACCCTGAAAATCCAAATCCGTCGACTGGGATGAAGCTGCTTTGGGGAACTTGCATTGGACTGTTAGCGATGGCTATGCTTTTTTCGCAAGGTCTTAATGGAATTAAAACCCTTTCAGTTTTGGGCGGGTTTCCTGCTCTTATTTTTGAAATCGCCTGTGCCTTTGTTTTAGTGTGGAGAATGGGGGTTTCTTTTCGAACTGCACGGGGAAGAAAATCATGAAAAAAAATCTCCGAATCGCTGAGGTTCGCGCCATTGAAGGACAAGGGGCTTATTACTATGAAGACTTTACGACGTTACGAAACCATTCTATTTCAGAGGATAAACGGTGGGTGACACCCTCTTCTACCGAAGGATTTAGGTTCGTTAGAGAAATTGCAGAAGTGGTGTCTTTAGGGATTTATTGCGAAGAGACGGGCTGGAGTTGGGGAGATTGTGTAGGTGTTTCCTATTCCGGAAAATCAGGGAGAGAAAAGCTCTTTCGAGCCAGCGATGGGATAGCCCAAATTAAAAAAAGTGTTATTCCTTTTCTGAAAAATAAGGAACTGACCACTTTTCGAAACCTGATGGCTGAGATCGATCATTTGGAACTTTCGTTAGCTGTGAAATATGGTCTTAGCCAATCCTTGCTCCAGGTATTTGCTTTTGCTCATTCAGAACAGCCTTGGCAAACCCTTCAAAGAGAGTGGGGACTGGTCGAAGTTCCTCAAGCAGTTCCTATTCAAGGGTCTTCAGGTAATCAGCGCGAAGTGAATGCTGAAAAAATGTTGAGAAATCGATTGGCGGGTCTTCCTCACGGCCAAGTGGATGACATCCCTAATCAGGTGG
This sequence comes from Deltaproteobacteria bacterium, assembly GCA_900299195.1. Lineage (GTDB taxonomy): Bacteria > Bdellovibrionota > FAC87 > UBA2466 > UBA2466 > UBA2466. Next base: position 31,104 of record OMIX01000061.1, on the reverse strand, counting down.
GAGCCCAAGGGGAAAACCTTCTTGGATATGTGAACTGGCTCAGAAAACAAATAGGAGATCTAGGGGACAAAAACTATCACCCCGTTATCCATCTCGATGTTCACGGGGCTTTGGGGGTCGTATTTAACGACGATGCGAAAAAGATAGGCGAATATTTAAAAAGAATTGAAGAATCTTGCTATCCTTATCCAGTGAGAATTGAAAGTGGGCTACTTGGTTCTAATCAAACAGAGACTATTTTCCAGTTGAAGGAATTAAGAGCCATTCTAGAGCAAAGAAATATCAAGGTTCAGTTGGTGGCAGATGAGTGGGCCAACACTCTTTCTGACATATTAGAGTTTGCACGGAGTGGAGCTGTCCACATGGTGCACATTAAGATGCCTGATTTGGGGGGAATCCATCACAGTGTTGAAGCCGTATTGAATCTTAAAAAATTAGGCGTGGGAAGTCTTCTGGGGGGCAGTTGTGTAGAAACAGATCTCTCTGCCCGCATGTCCGTTCAGGTTGCGTTAGCCACCCAGCCGACAGCGATCTTAGCCAAACCCGGAATGGGAATTGACGAAGCTATACAAATCACTCGCAATGAAATGAATCGATCCCTAGCGTTGGTGTAGGGCGGGGATGCACATTAATTGATAGTCTGAAAGGTAGTCTTTTGGGTTTGGGGTCTCGTGTCAGCAAAGGGGACTAAACTTATTTTTCATCTGCCATTTTGCGGACTTTTTTCTCAAGAGTGTTTAATCCATCCGCAACCTCATTGAGTCCCTTTTTGACGAGATCTCTGGCATTATCTTCAGCTTGTTCTAAAGAATCTTTAGCGTCCTCACTTTTCTTTTTCGCACTTTCTGTAATTTCCTTTTCCAGCTTTTCTAGCTGTTTTTTAATCTGTTTTAATTCAGCATCTACTTTATCAGGAATGGATGTTTCCTTTTTGTGATGCGAGTTTTTCTCTAAAGAAAAGCCTAGGATAGAAAAAGTAACTAAAAAGAAAAGAATAAAGGGTTTCATTTGGGTAAAGTCTCCTTGAAGGAATAGTCCTATCGTTGGTTTTAATTGTAAATCAGTTTCCTAGCGAGCGGGTGAAAATACCGTAAATCCCAGACCGAATTAAAAACTGCTCCATGACTTGTCGAATACTAAAGGTTCCCGAGTTGAGATCTGAGATTGCTTTGATTTGCTCGTCTCGAATACGCTTCAAAAGCTTGGGTTTTTGAAAAAGAAGAGGGTCCTTAGACCAATCGTGAATAAGCATTTTGAGTTCTCGATTCTTTTCCAAGTCAAAAAAGTGGTTTCTCATGTAAGGGTCGATCTCTTCAAATCGATGTCCAAAGCCGTTGCTTTTCAAGTTCTCCCAAGGTTGATTGTAATAAAGGGGAGTGGTGTCGATAGCTGTATGGGTTCGGTGAGTCTCTATCCACTTTTCCATTTCTGCTTTTGAGATTCCATAGTGCTCTTGTTGGAGAGTCCATTGGAGTGTATTGAGATATTTTTTGATATCTTCTGGATTTGATAAATGCGAAATGCCTCGCACTTCAAAACCTATCAGATCTGAAGAGTCATAAGTGTCAGCACCTCGAAATCCCACATAAGCCATTTTAGCGCGAGATTGGAAAGGGGGTTGGTGGCCGACATTGCGAGTGAACTCAAAAAAATCATATACCGACTTTAGCTTGTCGGGAGTAAGAGTATCCCAGAAAATGACGTTTTCGGATTCTCTTTTAGACAGACCCGAGTTTTTGTCTTCAATCAGGCTCATCATTTCAAGAACTAGGTTGGCTCTTCGATAGTAATCGGTGAACATTAAGGAACGAACAGGCCCATCGGATTGAAGTTGTTTGATGTTTAAAGCACTTACTACATGAACGTGTTGATGATTCTTGGGAACTGAAATCCCTGTTAGGAAGGTCCAAGCACCATTAGAAACTTCTCCTGATGGACGATTGGTCCTAAAGTGAAGTTCTAAAAATTCTGGGCTTTGATCGGGGCTTCCGTATTCCACTTTTCTAAACAGGTGAGAAATGTCAATTTCATGTTCGCCCGCCTCATAAACTCTTCCAAGAAAATCGGTTTCTTTTTTGAAAGTGAGAGTGGCTTTATCTTTGATTTTAATTCCGGGAACGGTGCGATCTTCAAAGAAGGGAGTTGTTTTTCTTACCGTAATCCAATTGAGAAAGAGGCGTTTTTCTCTTGAAGTGAGGTTGTCCCATGGAGTTGAAGCCATTTGATCGTAAGTTACCCCTCTAAAAGTATCTTCGAGCGCAGGGGGAAGAACTATTGAGTTATTTTCTTTGTTGGCTCTGGGAGGAAGTAACGGAGCCAAAGTCCCATCGGTAGTAGTAAGAAGAGAAAGAATGGGTTCAGAATTCCTAATTTCCAATTCCACACTGGTATCGTGGGGTGTGAGACTGAGGACCCTTAAAACTCTTGCACATTTGGTAAACTGAGGAGACGCAAAAGCTGAGAACTGAGCAAGAATTAAGGTAACAAACAGGTATCCAGCGCGCATACGGACAACACCTCGAGAAGGTAGGTGCAATCGCAGCGCCAAGTCTATAGGAATGGCATTCTCAAAGTCTACATTACCCAAAACCAAAAATAGGACGCAAAAAGGGCAACCGTGTGAGACATCTTACGAGATTTTCGTAAACTTATCCTAGTTGATAGGGACCTTAATTTTGTTATCTGAGAGCCGCATTCCACAGAGTGGTGATAGCGATTTTTGAGATGTGAGTCGCATATTCAAAGTCCACATTGGGCGAGAGATCAGTGGTTTGATGATAATGCGAGTTGATGTGGCCCATGGTGTGACGATTTAAGTGTTCATTAAAAAAAACGACTGGAAAGCCTAAGCTATCTAAAATGTAACCATCGGTGTTGTAGAGATAGCTTTTATCGTCGAAACGGCTTCGATAGGTGGGTTTGAATGGGGATTTTCTAAGCTGTGCTGACTGCATCGCAATTCGCGATAATTGCAAAGCCCCCTGGGATTGTCCCCCATTGATTTGAAACACTGGGTCTTTTGCATCTCTAATTCCAATCATGTCGACTAATACCATTCCAGCAATATCCTTGCGCTCTTTGAGGAGCTCTTTCATGAAGTGTCTAACCCCAAGGTCATCACTAGGAAACTCCTCTCCCGTCAAATGCAGCAGCCAAATGTCCCTTTCCGGTTGCTTTTCTTTGAGTTCCTCAGCAGCCCTCAAAAGGCTGGCCGTTGCAGTAGCGTTGTCATCGGCACCCGGGTTGGTGATTCTTTCATGGGTTTTAGAAAAGTGGTCTTCGGCAAATGCAGTATCGAAATGGTCTGCAAAAACAATCGGAGATAGTTTTCGGTTTTTGCCTGGAATAATCGCAATTAAGTTGGATTGCGGGATTCCCCTCCAGGTAAAAGGTTGCCTTTTCGTTACCAATCCGAGCCTTTGATATCTTTCGGCAAGATAGTCGACGACATCACCTAATTGGTGGTCAGGTTGAGCTGAACTTTTCTGGGTGAAACGCATTTTCTTTTTTGAAATGGGGAAAATGGCCTCCTCTTCCCCAGATAAAATCCTAACATCATTTTTAAATCCAGAATCAAACTGAGGTGAAAAAGAGAGATCGACCACCGAACCGATTTTGGGGGGCAGATCTCCCGAGATTTCCCGCCACCGAATTTTCTCATTCATCCAATTGAGCGGAACATGCCGTTGAGCGGCCACAACGAAAGTTTTAGGTGAATCATTAAATCGAGATGGCTGGGGCAAAAGTCTAGCTCTGACCGACGGATCTTGGGCGATTAAATCTAAAAGGGTGTTTTTTTCTGTTGGAGAAATCCAAGCTGCAATTATTTCGCTTGCTCGGTTTCGGGTCCAGATAGCTTCTTGATAAGCAGGTTTTTGATATAAATTATCAAACTCTAAAAAATCTTTGAAAAGTTCTTGGTGTCCTTTCTCTTGATGCGGATTGATCCACTGGGGCAGGGCAGGGACTGGCAAATCTGCGTTTTCAGATTTTAACCAATGGTTGGATTTCAACCAATGCCAGGGGGCTTGGCTATTCTCTCGGTAGCGCGCAAAAACCCAGTTAGGATCGCCTTGGTCAGTGAGATAGGGCCAAATCTCAAATTGAACTTCTTGCACTCCTAAACGCTCTAAAATCGACTGGGATTGACGTTCGGCCAAAGCCTTTAAAAAAGTGGGTAATACAGGGGAAGTAGCTTGTTTTCCCTGAATCAAAAATTCCCTAGGTGTGGCTCCGATGTAATAGGGTTGGCGTTGTTCTGAGTTGGCTTCAATTGTTTCCCAAGGTTTTTTATCTCTGACTAGATCAGCTAAACTTGTCTTTTCGCCTAAGCTTTGAAGAAGCTTTTCACAACTCAAAGTCGGACGAGTCAAAAATAGCAGACAAAAAAGGGCTAAAGATGTTTTTTTCATAGTCGTGTTCTTAAGGGCTACAGTCCCTGGGTACACCTGCATGAGCCTAAGTGCAAGGACAACGCCAGGTGATTTTTGTTTTCCCAATGTGAAAATCATCCGTCATGTTGCCGGAAAGTTTCAATGATGATGTCACAACCTTTAATGAGATCCGTTTCGGAGATCACTAAGGGGGGAGCAAACCTGATAATGTGTCCGTGAGTGGGTTTGGCTAAAAGTCCTTTTTGTGCCAGTTCTAGACATATTTTTAGAGCAGTGAATTTATGGTTGGGATCTATTTCAACTGCGTTTAGTAAACCCTTGCCCCGCACATTCTTCACCCAGGGCATGTTGAGTGCTTTTAAACGATCTCTAAAAACATTTCCGAGAGTGAGAGCTCGTTCCGAGAGTTTTTCGTCTTTAAGCACTTCGAGAGCTGCTTTTGCTACGGCACAGGCCAAGGGATTTCCCCCGAAAGTGGAGCCATGTTCACCCGGTTTTAAACAGAGTAAAATTTCATGACTTCCCAAAACGGCAGACACGGGAATAACTCCTCCCGACAAAGCTTTTCCTAAAATTAGAAGGTCAGGTTTTATATTTTCATGGTCACAGGCCAGCAATTTTCCGGTTCGGCCTAATCCCGTCTGAACTTCATCGGCAATAAATAGGACATTGTATTTAGAGCAAATTTCTCGAACCCCTTTTAAGTAGCCTGGGTTGGGTACAATCACTCCAGCTTCACCTTGTATCGGCTCTACCATGAATCCAGCAGCATTAGGATCCTGACAGGCCTTTTCAAGGGCGAGCAAGTTATTGTAGGGAATCATTTCAAAACCAGGAGTGTAAGGACCAAACTCTTTGTAGGTGACAGGATCGGTAGAGGATGACACCGCGGCAATGGTTCTGCCCCAGAAGTTGCCCTCGGCAAAAATAATTTTGGCTTTGTTTTCGGCGATCTTCTTTTTCTGATATCCCCATTTTCTGCACAATTTTAGGGCTGTTTCCCCGGCTTCGACTCCGGTGTTCATCGGTAGCATTCTGTCGTATCCAAAAAACTCGGTTACAAACTGCTCGTAGGGACCGAGTTGATCGTTGTGAAAAGCTCGTGAGGTTAATGTGAGAACTTTAGCTTGTTCAGTGAGCGCCTGAATAATTTTGGGGTGGCAGTGACCTTGATTGACTGCCGAGTAAGCCGATAAAAAATCGAGGTACTTTTTACCTTCAACGTCCCATAAATAAGCTCCCTCGCCGCGACTTAACACCACAGGTAAGGGATGATAGTTGTGGGCTCCTACTTGATTTTCAAGTTCAATAAAATCCTTAGACTGTCTCATTTTTAGTCACTTCTAGCTTCTTTATTGAAACCCTTTTTATGGCTACCTGAAGAATCGATTATTGTGAAAAAAACAACACAATTGTTCCAACTTCAGAGCCAAAGTTCCATGTTAAAGTTAAGTTCTAGAGGGATCTCTAAGTATTGGCAAGGAGAGCGTTTGCGATATCGGCGTCTACTTATTGTTTTTTCACTGGCACTAGCAGTCAGTTGTTCGCTTCAGAACAGGGGAACCTTTTCAAAAACCGGTGGTTTTTTGCCTGTAAAGTCACCTGCACAGTTAGTGCAGAGCCAGATAGTCGAGCTAGAGTACCCAGATAGTTTAACTAGCAGTGACAAAATCGCAGTTTCGTTTGCAGATGCCACTGTCAATTGCCACTATTCTCCTTCAGAGGAACCTTCTCACTTGGTATTTGTGTGTGCAGAAGGTCGTCAAGTGGCTAGTGAAGTTGGAGTGGGTTCTCTCCCAAAAGCGGGCCCAAGTTCCTTATGGATTCCTGACGGAAGAGCCATTACCCATCTGTGGGTCAATGGTTCACTTTTTTCTTGTCACAGCACTTCCCCTTCGCGCGTAGCTTGCCCCACACTTGTTTCGAGTCGGAACGTGTCCCCGCGTAGTAATTAAGGGCAGTTTATCGTCTTAATTGGGATTCTAAGTCTCTGAGAGTTTTTTCTGAGGTCTCAGGATGCTGTTTGACACTTCGAATGATCGAAATGGCTTTTGCTTGGAGCATTTGGCCCGAAGCCATCAGTTCGCATAAAACTGGCTCTAGGGGATCAGTTTGTTGATAGATGGTTTTGTGTTGAGGCCAAAGATTTTCATCATCATTACTTCCACCCATGCAAAGAGGAATGTAATGATCAATTTTAAAATCGGCTCGATTCATTTCTCGGGTATGAAAACCTAATTCTCGATCATAGGTTAAAAAAATAGCAGCTTTTCTTTCCCGAGAAACTTCTCTTTCGCAATATTTGATTCTTTCGGGATAGCGAAAGCTGTTGGCTACATCGCAAACATCCCCTGGAGTGATTTTCTCGTTGGGTGTTATTGGAAACCAATCGCTTATCGAAGCCGAAACAAAGTTAATAGTGGTGATGAGTGAAACAATAGATAATTTAAGGAAGCGCATTCTTTATACCTCATAGTCAGACATTACGGTGTCTAGTAGAAACGCCGAACCCATTTTCGGCTTATACGAGTAACAAAAGCTACGTGCTACATTTTGGGATTTAGTGGGCTTTGGCCCAACAGGCAAGACTTTTTAATTTTAAGAATAGGTTAGGAAGTGGGTTTGACCTCTTTCAGGCACTGTAAGGGAATGACCGATACCATGTTTTCTACACAATCCATAAGTTGGGTTTGAATAGAAAGATCAATATTTTCAGTTGTTTGAGATTCCCAATCTTTTTGAGAAGGCCATTCAATCAGGGCGATGTACTCTTCTTGAAGCGTCTTTAAAAGTTTTCCAGCGACTTTGGGGGTTTTTTGTTGAAGAGCTTCAGTGAGACGGGTCCAGGCTTCGATAAATTGAGTTTCTTTGCCTGGTTTGATTTGCCATTGGTAGTAAACCACATACATAAATTCACTCCGGAAAAACGGTTGAAGATGGAGGGGGACTGGTTAGGTTTTGTAAAAGTCTTCTACATGGCCGTGGTTGCCAGGGGATTAAATTTTTATCTCTGAGCCTAGTTTCGTTTTGATTAATCTCTTGTAGAGGCAAACCCACTTCTGGTGGGGTGAGGGTGAAGCCTCCGACGAGATTGGTGTGGGTCATCTCAATCAAATCGAAAGCCATGGCCACACCCTGAACTCCTTTTACGTTGATCCAATGTTCCAACTCTCTCACTAATTCAGATTTTTTACCGGCCTGCCATAATTGGTGCGCTTTTCGCCACTCGTCCCTAAGTTTAGTGTTAAGTAGACGGGTTGAGCTTTGGTTTAAATAAAAATGAAGGTCCTCTTCGAATTGTCGGGTTTTCATGGGATTAATCTCTCCGTCATTGATATCTCGAGATTGAAGAGTCGAGTCCGGTTGAATTTTTCCATTGGGATCAACAACGAAAAGATCGGATCTGAGATCCGATTTCGGTAATCTAGAAGCGTAAGGATGAACGACATCTATCGCGCCTTCCAAAATGTCCTGCATTGGGTAAGAGTCGCTAAAAGCTGTTCCAAAAACGCGGGTTGATGGGAAAGGGCTACGGTATTCGTGATCTGCAGGAGAGGCCACCATCATTTGAACTCCAAATTGTGCTTCATGTCCAGGAAACCTTTGCATGATCCCTCGGGGGATACTTCCCACAAAACCAGTATCAATAAAGAGAAACTTTTTTCCTTGTGCGAGAGATTCTTCGGAGATTCCTTCTTGCTTTAGATATTGAGATAAGAGGGGATGGGTTTTGTTAGCTCTTGAGACATTAAGAAAATGAATCCTTTTTTGTAGAGATTCATCCCCTTCAATTTTGGCCATGAGAAGACCGGTTTGGCCTAAAAGTCTGGCATCCCTTTCAAGAAAATAAAGTTCATAATCAGGATACATTTCAATCAGCATGGCTAGAGTTCGTCTTTGAGCATCCTTGCTTTTGGTCCAAAATTTACCCAAATCGTGTTGTTTGGGCGTTGTTCGGAGTATGTCGTATCCGTCGGGGTAACAGGGGCTTGAGAAAAAGAGCCCCAACGCGAGGAAAGTGGCAATCACGAGCTTTTGTAAGAGCGTAAAACGGGGAGATACGAGTGGAGGAGAAGTTTGTGGAACGATTAATTTTAGAGCGGAGGGGCGCACGGGGGATTCGTGTTCTTCTGCCTTCGGTGGAATGGGCTGTTTGTTTATTTTAGCCATGGTTCTTCTAGGAGACTTTTAACGCGCTTCGGAAAAAACTAAGAAGTTCTTAAGCAAAGAACTGTGTGAGTTTTTTCAAAATGGCTTGCCTTTTGATACAATCTTTCCATGCACAAAAAATCTATGATTGTCGTTATTTGTGGTTTCTTAGGCATTCTTATCGGTTGTTCCAATACTCAGGTCAGAAAGCCAGATAGCGACTTAAAAGTTCGTAATAAGAAAAAGCAGGTTGAAACTGCGGCACCCGAAATCTCACCCACGGAGAGTGCTCCGGTTCAGTATTCCAATCTGCGAGACCTTAGAGAATTTGTCGCTATCCATCAAAAAACTTTGGAATCTCTCGGGAAGAAAAAAGAAGATGGATCCTATTTAGTCGAATCCTCAGCGATTGAGGGCATGAAGAAACAGGTTTCTAAGCTTCTTCAACTCGATCCGAATTCCATGACATTTTTGCTCAATCCTCGAAGTGAAGGGGCTTGGTTTGGAAATTGTGCTTTGATTTTAGATAAAAAACAGGAACGTCTGATTATGATCTCTAACCAAGGAGACGAGCAAAACTTAAGTCTTCGAGATAAAATTTTTGGGGGGCTCTACAGAACTCAACAAGGGCAAACTATTTTTCTCTCAGCTTTTTATGGGGATTTACAGAAAAAGATTCCCTATCGAATGTTTTGGGGGACTCAGGAACTTAAAGTGATTTCTTTTAGTTTTGATCGTTCGAAAGAAGGAACCGTTGAGGGGCAAGCGAAAGGTCTCGATGGTACCCTGCTCAGTGTGTTTAGAAAGGGTAGGGACAATAAGTCGGTTCAGGTGAATGGGCAGACTCTCATACCGGTTTTTGAATAAAAAATAATGCTTTCTTCATGAGAGATTAGCGACCGCAAAATAGCTTATCGCTTTGGATTTGAGGCTTTCAGGAAAAAATTTCGTTTTTTTAGAGTTTTTATAAAAAATCGGAAATCTTTAAGCGCCTGAACTCTCCCAACCTTGTATTCCGAAATGATGTCTTCCAAAATTTCATGGTCATTTCGACGCATAACCAAACGCCTCCAGATGAAAGCTGCTAAATGCTCAAAGGTGTAAAGGCTCCAGGTATCCAAATCCATGACCACGACTTGGTCTTTAATTTCTTTCCAAACAATTCTTTTTTTATTTATTGGGTACATCGTAATCTCATTTTCTATACCTTTAACCTAAACTCAAACGGGCATTGTCAGGTGGGCTCTTTGGCATCCTTTCCAGGCCATTTTGAGTGCCATGTTTAAAGGCAAATAAGTTCCATTTTCCATCCAGATGTTTTTGTATTGAAACAGAACAGGCATTGGGGGGGCAACTCGAAACAAACGGCAAATGTATTCCTGAACTAGACGACTGGTGCGACCCGATGCGTCCTTGGAAAAATGGACCATATCTACAAATCGTTGCATCTGCACTGCCAATGTAACCACCGCTCGGTGGTAAGGCTCAGTTCCAGGCTCATACAAGGCCATGATTTTTGTGCTTTCCGAATGGTACCAACTAAGAACATTGCGCAAACTTTCTAAAATATCTTCTCTCCGATATGGAAATACGACTACCCAGGAGTTTGCTTTATTGTTTACTCGGTTGCTCAAAGAAAACTCTCCAGAAACAGAAAAAAACTTGTCGAGAATAGCACGTTGTTGTTTTTCCGGTGTGTTTAGCAGTACATTTTTTAGTAACAATAAATCCAGAACTTCCACACCATTGGGAACAAAGCCCAAGACAGGTATTTTAAGATTTCCTGAGCTTTTATAGAAGGGTGCATAGGAATGAAAAACAGATTTAATGAGTGAGTACGGGCGCCGAATCATAATCAAACTGTTGTCTCTGACTATGCAATGGTGTTGGTGAGTGTCCCCGAACTGCAATAAAGAACTAAGTTTATATAAGGTTTCGCATGTAAGCGTTTCAGCGGGAGAAAAAGGATAGGAGAATTTTCTCAATTCTCTGGTAATCCAATCTTTTGCTTTTAAGAAATTGCCCCAATTGCCACGATCGTAACTTCCATTGGGCTTCACATAAAAACGCCAAGGCTGATTGGGAAAACGAACCACCGCCGCTTTCCAATCTTTTGGGTCGATGAACTCTATCCACCTGTCAGATCCCAATGAGTGTGAATCTTGAGCTTGCAACCGTGCAATATTCCTTCCCTAAAAAGTCGAATGAAGAATTGTATAAAAAATTTAACAATTAAGGTTTAGATATGCAACGACTAATAGGTGAGTAACATTCTGGCCTCAAAGTTGCTTGTTCGAATCAGTATGACAACGGGTACTGACTTTGAAAGTGAGAGCAACATGAAAATTAAACTCAAAATAAATGATTCATCTTCACCAACGGTTCAGCTTTTTTCGTGGCGAAAGGTAAGAATGGCTATCGTCATTTTTACTTTGGGAGCTTTGCAGCTAACGGGCATGGCTACAGATGCTGAGCCATCAACCAAGATTCTGCCTAAGTCGCTTCAACAGAAAGTTGAAAAATTCCGTTTGGCGTTATTGTCTCAAGGCTTTGAGGTGGCTGAAGGCGATTTTCACTTGTTCTCCATTGAGGATTGCAAGTACGCGGTGAAGTCGATTGGCAACTGTTTGGGGAATAACCCCACAGCCCCTTACATTATTCCCTCGCTTCCTCTGTGGCCAGACGAACATGTCGACCCCCACATGAATCAGCTCTTGGGACCTGTCGCAGAAAATCAAGGGTGGACTCATCGATTAGGGGAACAAGAAGCCCTTGTTGTGTTAGGTGAACTTCCACCTCCTGGTAGATATTTCGGATTTCAGCCTTATATTTTCTCAAGAGAAGGGCAACTTGATGAAGCCGACGTGCTTTTTCAATCTCTGACGGACCCTTTCATGAAAAGTATTTTGTTCATGAAATCTCCAAATCCCTCGAGACCCCTTGTTTTCTCCAGTATCGGAGACAGTATCAATAACGTGGTGATTGAACATCAGTCTGGTGCCGCTTTTGGCGAACAGCGATTTTTTATCATGACTGCTGATGCCGGATTAGAAAAAGAAATGAGACAAGTCCTATTACAATCTGGGGTTCCAGACACTCGCCATATTTTCAAGGCTCCGATTCCTGCCTCTTTTGCCAAATTGGGTCTTAATTCTTCTGCGGATGATTTCATGACTGTGCTTCGCTATGCTTTACCCGAAGATGAAATAGCCGGAGAGCAATGGCGACAGCAGCTTCCTTTAGTCGTTTTTCGAGTTCGATCTCATGAACGAAATCAAATAGCAACACCCTATTCGGTGTCGGTTCGTGAAACAAGAAGTGTGCGGTCCGAGTTAAATTTGCAACACAGTTTAGATAAGCTTGTTGTGGGTTTAAAAAATAGATGGGCTCAGATGAATTCAGTTTCTTCCGAGTTTCGTAGTCTATTGCTAGCTATGGATCTATTAGGGGAACATTGTATCAAGCGACCCATGAATTGCTTAGGCGATACGGCAGATGCTGATTATCAAATCAGTGAGACGGCAAGTGTCGATCAAGATGAAGTTTTAGCGGTAGCTGGAACTTTAGGAACTGTGACTGGAAATGCGACTTATACCAGTTTAGCTGTCAACCGAATACCTGAACTGATAGGAGTTTCTAATCTCACGGATAAAGATCTTAAGGGTACCGCCTCTGATTTATTTCCAGGTTCGCAGGATTCTGAGAAACTTTATCTCGTTTATTTTGCTAGAGATTGTGGAAATATGAAACATTGTCATCCTATTACCGAAGCAATGGTACCCCACGGAGAACAACTCAAATTCATTCAGAGAAACTATGTGGTTCCGGGAACTACTCGAGGGCCAGCTCCTGAGGGGTTGGTGAATCCCAAAATGATTGTACTTAAAAAAACGCACTGAATTGAAAGCCATCGCATGGCTCGCAATGCCTTCTTTTGGATATTGCGAGCCACACCCAATGAGTCGATATTTTTTTCTCTGTTGTATTTGCCTTAAAAACTATTCGACTTCGATTAGAATTTCATTTTTTCTTAAGAACCACGGGGTGAAGGGCGAGTTATACCTAGCCCACAAGGGTTCCCCTTTGGGTTTTAGCTTAGTTTTTTCTAATTCCTTTTTGAGTATCTCTAAATGTTCGAAGTAGTTGTCATCGGTCCATCTTCCCGAATAAGTAATGGCAGCGATCTTTTTAGCCGGAATCGTTTTAAATTGGACCGCTTTATTTTTGGGTTTGGGTAAGTTCTCTAAATGGTATTTGGTAGGCATCATAAATTGGATGACCCACCGATCCTTAGTTTCTGTTTGAACCACAGGAGCTGTCATGGCAATCGTGTGGTCTCCTTCGTTTTGTCCAAAGATGTAGCCCGCTAAAATTTTAAACCCTTGAGTTCCGGAACTCTGGCGATCTCCATTTACTTCAGCTTGAGCCACAAGATAGCTTTCGTAATTTCTAATTTCAATTTTTCCTAGTTTCTCCAGAACTGTGAACTTAGGCTCTTCATAGGCCATGACTAACCTTCCTTCAAAAAAGAAGTGAATTAAACCAAAAATACTGAGAAAATAAATTATTGTTTTCATGACCTTACAGTAAAGGTTTTTTTGCTGTTAGTCAGCTCTCACTTGTAATGCACCTGTTCATTAAGTTTCATCGCTAACAGATGTTAATTAAGGTCTTGTGTTGTTTTTATTCTTAGTTGTCGTAACCTAAAAATATCTTTTTAAAAGCACACCCAAAAATAAAGCAAGGAGAACAACCATGAAAGTCATTCCTTTATCTATCTTTGCGGTTTTCACATTAGCCGCAACAAACCTAGAAGCCTCCAATAGGATACCTTTTGAAGTTCTTAAAATGGTTCCCGGCAAAATAGATCTTGACCTTGAGCAGTATAAATCGGCTCGAGAGGAGTTGGAGCAGTTAGTCACAGATTGTGGTCCTGGAGTCGTGAGAGGGGCAACTAACAGCCAGGGTGGGCCAGCAGAGAATCGCTGTACTTTTCAAGTGGACCTCGACAGTTTGTTTTTTGAAGGGCCTGAGACTAAGTATGGTTTGCTCCAAGAAAAAGATTGGGCCTATCAGGACGGGGTCCAGTGGTTTATCCCCGCAAAAGCTGAAGTTTCTGAGAAATATGATCTGCGCGACTTCATGAAAAATGGGATTCGAGAAATCAAGAAACAGCAATGTGGTGATTGTTGGGCTTGGTCCACTCATCATGGGTTGGAAATTGCTAGAGCGGTTCATGACGGCCTTGTGGTCGATCACTCCATTCAGACCGTTTTATCCTGTTCGCGAGCAGGTTCTTGCAATGGTGGGTACATGAAGGCCGTAGATTTTTTACTCCATGGATTACCCGAGGAATCGGATTTTCCCTATGCGGCTTACGACAAACAATGCAAGTACAGCTCTGCTAACATTGCTACGGGCTGGGAGCCTAAAGCTTTGGCGACTCCTTATGTGGGTGATTCTAAACGCTACTCCCTCGCCATGAGAAAAAAAGACGGAAGTTATCGAGAGGGGACTAAAGTGAAAGAAATGATGGCTGCCATGGAGAATTCTCAAGGGCCGCTGGTAGTAACGGTGGCAGCTTATTCACTCTCGGGTAATGGAATTTATAACTCCTGTAGTTCGATCAACTCAGGCGGAAATCACATGGTAGCCATTGTGGGTTGGGATAGTGAAAATGGAAAACGTAATGCTCATGTTTGGAATTCTTGGGGTCAAAGTCATGGGGAAAATGGCGTTTCCAGAATTCAATGGGAGTGTGGTGATGGAAGGCTCAATCGGGGTCTGGGTGTAAGTGCCAAAATTGTCCAGTACAAACCGACTTGTGTTCCGCCGGATGCCGCTCAAAAATATTTAAGGGAGATCAAGAAAGGGGAATCGGTTGAAATTGGGATCGAACCCAAAGAAGGGATGACTTGTAGTTGGGCTCCTGCTGCTGGTTTGAGCGACCCCAATAGTTGCAATCCCGTCGCAAAGCCAACTATTTCTACTGAGTACCATTTATCCGCCAAGAACTCGTGTGGAACTAGTTCGAGTATGACCCTAGTCAGTTTGTGGCAAGCGGACAAAACACAGAAACAAAAAGTTTCAACTCCTCATGGTCAAATTACTGTGAGAAGATAATCTGAATGAAACTATTTCTTCTAATGTTCACAGTCTTGTTTTTTGCGATATCGGAGAGGGGGATAGCTGTTGAAGTCTATTTTTCCCCCTCTCCGGACTGTGAAAATCGAATTGTTAAAGCTTTAAGCGAAACTCAAAAAGAGGTTAAGATTGCTATTTATAGTTTGAACAATAGAAAAATCGTTGAAGCTTTAAGGCAAACTAAAAAGCGGGGTATTTCAATTCAGATCCTAACCGATGCTACTCAGGCCTCTCAGAAGAGTTCGTTAGTTATCCCCTTAATTCAAGAGGGGTTTGATTTGAAAGTGCACAGTAAATTTAAGATTGAACACAATAAGTTTGCAGTGTTTGATAGTAGCCTTGTCTCGACAGGCAGTTTCAATTGGACGGGGCCTGCATCTCGTTCTAATTCTGAAAATTGTATCTTTTTGACTGAAGCGGATGTCATCCGAAAATATCAAGAACGATTTCGATTCCTTTGGGAAACGAATACTCTTCAAGCCTCTTCAGTTAAAGTCAAAAAACTGATGCGCCGAAGTCGGCAACTTTCAGGACACTGACCCCTCCCGGCTAGGCCTGACACACTCAATAGTGCTTGCTTGCGGGCCTTGATTTCCCAATTCTTCCACGAATCGAACCTGTGTTCCTAAATTTAATTTGGAAAAGGCTTTATTGAGGACACTATTTTCATTGAAATAGATCTGCCGACCATCCATGCTCTGGATGAACCCATAGCCCTCCTCGGGAAACAATTTGATGACTTGGCCTGTGGGTCTAGATTCATGAAATTTCACTTCTTTTCTTAGCTGATCAAAGTGGTGTTTTAATTGTCGTTCCATCACATCAAAAGTATCTCGAATGGCAACATAGACATCTTCATGTGCCGGGTTGTTGTCTGGCGTTTTTCCGGCAAACAGATCTTTTCCTGGGGCAGTCAAGTGAACCGTCACTCGATATAACAGACCATGTTTTTTACTCCGGTGGGGTTTTTCAACCGTTACTTTTCCGTTTATCAAAGGGGAAAAATGGCGTTCCAATTTTTCTATCCGTTCATGAATTCTGCTTTCTATAGCTGGAGTCGATTGACAATTGATGAACTGTATTTTTACGGGTTGATTCATGTCGTCCTCATTCGTTGATTTGTAAACTAAACAGTGCAACGACAATACCAACTCGCATCAGACAGTGATGGGCTTTCTATATTCCATCGTCGAGACAATTTGTCTTTTTAAAATTAAAAGCCAAACAAAATGTCCCAATGTCATTTTCTAGGCATTTAAGTTGCATTTATGAAAGCAGAGCAAAAACGGAGAGAATCGTTTGTTATTTAGGGACCGAGCACATGCTGCGCAATTGCTTTTCGAGCTTCTCAAAAAAATCCATTTGACTCGTCCGGTAGTTTTAGGAATTCCTCGCGGTGGAGTCGTCGTAGCTCAATATTTAGCAGAGGCACTGGGGGCCGAGTTGGATTTTATTGTCGCTAAGAAATTGAGAAGCCCGTGGAGTTCAGAGCTTGCGGTGGGGGCGCTTGCCGAAGGGGGGCGAAGCTACTTAAATTCCCTAGGCAAAAAACTGCAAAAAGAACACCCTCAGTATTTGGAAGAAGAGATTTCAAGACAAAGCGATGAGGTCGCTCAGCGGGTGGGGCTTCTTCGAAACTCAGCCCCCAGACTGGATTGGAGCTATCGAACGTTGATTTTAACTGATGACGGTATTGCCACGGGGGCAACCCTGCTGGCCGCCTTAGAAGTCTTAAAAGCGGAACAGGCCCTCGAAGTTTTCGTGGCTGTACCGGTACTTCCCAAAGACAAAATTAAAGAAATTAGGATGCATTGCGATAAGTTGTTCTATTTAATGGCTCCAGAAAAGTTTGATGCAGTTGGACAGTTTTACGAATGTTTTGAAACCGTGGAATTTGAGGAAGTAAAAAATCGTTTACAGAATCAGCGCAGCCTTGAAGAGAAAAAAATGAAGGAAATGAATTAATCCTTAGCCTTAAATATTCAAAATTAAACCGATTTCTGCTTAATAAAACCTAAATAATTACCGAAGGTATTAAGAGGTGAAAATGCTTTCGGAACCTATGCCCACATTAGACCCAACGGTCGTCAGAGCTGTCGAAGTGAGTCGAGAGTTTTTACTTGGAAACTGTAAGCAACTGGCTCTTAGCAAAATCAATTTTGTTCTTAAGCGAAAAGATTTTTCTGCCATCGCAGGTCCTTCGGGGAGTGGAAAGAGCACATTGTTAAATATATTAGGCTGTTTGGATAGACCCACTAGTGGAGAGGTTCTGATTGAGGGGGTATCGACCCAGCAACTATCGATTCAAGCGTTAGCTGAGTTTCGGTCTCGAAAACTAGGCTTTGTCTTTCAAACCTTTAATCTGATTCCCACGTTAACAGCCTTGGAAAATGTCGAATATCCGCTTCTTTTGATGAAATTAAATTCTCGAGAGCGAAAGCAGATGGCCGAAGAAGCGCTTGTCAAAGTAGGTCTAGAAAACTTTAAAAAGAATCGCCCTAACCAAATGAGTGGCGGACAACGTCAAAGAGTTGCGATTGCAAGAGCAATGGTAAAAAAACCCATCTTGATTTTGGCCGATGAGCCTACCGCTAATCTTGATCACAAGACCGCTAACGAAGTTTTGGATCTCATGCAGAAATTGAATGGTGACGAAGGGGTTACTTTTTTATTTTCGAGTCACGACCCTTTGGTGCTGAATCGGGCCTCTCAAGTGACTTTTCTCGAAGATGGCACTCAAGTGAACGGAGGAATCCGAACACATGTGGCTTAGAATAAAAATTGCAATGAGAAATGCGTTTAGAAATCGCAGGCGAAGTTTGCTTAGCATTTTCATGATCGCAGGAGCTGTTTGTTCGATTATTCTTTTTGAAGGATTTACTTACAATATGGTGGAGGGATTAAGAGAAACCACCATCGAGACCCAAACGGGCCACTTACAAATCGCACTCGACACTTATTGGGAAAAAAAGAAACTCAAACCCAAAGAAAATCTCATTCATAATTATTCAAAAATATTAAAAGAGCTCAATCAAGACCCTAGAATCAAATATGCAGCTGGACGGTTAGAGTTTTTCGGGCTTTTAAGTCGAGGTGAGGAGTCGATCAGCGCTAGAGTGATCACTGTGGATCCGGAAAAGGAGAAGACTCGGAATCAGTATTTTAATTTCAGAGAGGGTAGGGTCTTAAGTTCTAAGAGACCTTTTCACATTGCCGTAGGTGGCGGCCTTGCAAAAAAACTAGGAATCAAAACAGGAACCAGTGTGACCGTTCTGACTCATACTTACGATGGAATAGTGAATGCGATGGACCTCAAAGTATCGGGAATTTTTCAAACTGACATCGCTGAATTTGATGACAATACATTGCTCATGCCTTTAAAGACAGCGCAGCAACTACTGGACACTAAAGCGGTCGAGCAGATCATTGTGGGTCTTAATTCTTCTTGGGACACCAAAGCCGTTTTAGAAACCTTGAGTCCAAGATTGTCTTCGTTAGCACCTGAAACTCGAGTGAAGACCTGGTTTCAGTTAGCGACCCTATACAAACAAGTTTCAATGTTTAATCGAGTCCAAAATGCGATGATTCAATTTATTCTGATGACCTTAGTTTTACTCAGTATTGCGAATACCGTGGGGATGTCGATATTAGAAAGAACGGGTGAAATTGGCACTTTAAGGGCCTTAGGGGAACAAAGGGGATCGGTAGTTTTACAATTTGTGACCGAAGGATTCTTTCTGGGGCTATTTGGGGCATCGGTGGGAACACTGCTTGGAATAGGAGTGGCTTATCTCTTTAATTCGATGAAAATTCCCGTTGTGTTTCCGGGTGCAAGCTCGCCTATCATTATTACGATTGCTATTTTAATTCCGTCTATCGCGAAATCCTGTGTCTTCGGTGTTTTAGTCACTGTCATGGCCACTATTTTACCGGCTAGAAGAGCAGTTAAAATGAACATCGTTCAAGCCCTTCGTCACAATATCTAATGAAAAAAAACTCAAAGCACAATGAAAGTATTGTTGAAGATCTCAGAATTCAAAAGATGGATCTTAGGGATAGGTCTCATCAATATCTTTTATCAAATGTTCGAGAAAACAAACGCTTTGATCCCATGCCCGCTGAGTTACTCACGCTTTTGGGGTGTCAGTTTGAGTTAAGAGGTACGATTTACCCTATGGCCCTTTCAGCTGAGGAAGAATATCACCTTCCTCTTTCGGGTGTTGAACATTGGGTAGTGTGCACAGAAGGGGAGGTGGAAATTCATGAGCGGCAAACTCAGCAGCGTTATGTGATGTCAGCTCTACAATTGCTTAGGATTTCTCGGCACTCAAGCCAAGAGTATCCTAATCTTAAGGTGCTTTCTCAGAATGAACCCTCCCGAGTTTTGTGGATTATAGGACACAGAAAATAGTACGGTTGCCTGAGTCGTTGTCTTATAATATTTTAAATTAAAACTAGGGAGTCTACACAAACAGTGACTTTAAATACTTCTCAGTCGAATGCGATAGAAAATGAAATCAGTTCTTATCGCAAGTACCATCAAACTCTAGGTAATAGAATCACCCATTTTATCGGTATTCCGTTGATCTTGTGCGCTATTTTTTGTGCTCTGGGATGGTTTCGCTTTTCTCCGTTCGATATTCCTTTGTCGGCAGCCACTGTTTTCTGGGTTGGGATGATTGGGCTTTATTTTAGAATTCATAAATCAGTCGCGCTCGGATTTGCGTGTTGGTCGTTTCCATTATTTCTCATTGCAGAGGAGATTTCGGTAAGGCCTTTCGGTTTTTCCGCGCTATTTACTGGATCGGCTTTTATAATCGGATGGATGTTTCAGTTTTGGGGACATGCTATTGAAAAGAACAAACCTGCGTTTTTTACCCAATGGAATCATTTGTGGCGCGGCCCTCTATTTATTACCTACGAGTGGATGAGTGCTTTAGGAATTACAATTTAGCTTCGTTACCTAAAAAGGTTTTTATTTGAATGTATCCGCGACTTGCCGGGTGGAATAGTCCAAACTGACTTGAATTGCCTCCATTAAAAAGATCGGCTGCAAACAGAAGATCTACTCTCTTGCTAAGAGGGATCGTGTAACTGATTTCGGTTAAACTACTTCCATCATGGGGAGCATAGGCAATTAAGAGATCGAAAATGTGGTCTTGAGTCAGAGTGAAACTTCCATGGCTCGTGATGAGTTGTGTGGAGGAAAGTTCCAATGCCCCCGGAACAGTTCGGGTGCGGTAATTTTCAGATACCTGGATTCCAACTCTCCAACGGTCGCCCACGATATAGTCTAGGCCCAACACTCCCACGAACTGGTTTGATTTAAATGAATTTAATGCTCCGTCAAAGAAAGTAAATTGTTTACCCAAATGGTAAAGAAGTTCAGAGCGGAGAACGCAAGTGGAAACCGGGAGAGAGAGTGTGGTTCCCAAAGTTTCTATTCGATAGTGTTTACCCGTAATCTCATTCAAACCATTGTTTTGATTGGAGACATAAACAGGAGCTCTATCAAAATAATTAAAGTAAAGAAAAGATAAATCTGCCCCAGGGATGTTAGGAGAAAGTCGTCCGCCAAATTCCGCATTTTTTGAGGCGAGAGTTAAGGTTCTTTCATCATTAAAAGTAAAAGTGTTAGGTGCAAAGAATTTGTTAAAAGGGAAAGAAAAATCACTGCCGATGTTAGGGGTTTTATTGAAGTATGGCTTAACGACGTATAGCCCCTGGAGAACCGTGTCGTCGATATTCCACTTAAAATTGATAATTGGAGTGTGGAGTCGATTTCTCTCCAGAGGGCCTATTCCAAAATCCCTAAAGTCTTTTGGGTTGATTAAGTCAGCAAAATAAAATCCGAATGCCTCACCCCAAACCACCTGTTGATTTCCCATTTTGAGAGTGAAAGGGCCCGATTTGTATTGAAGATAAAGATCTCTTAAGATGAAATCTTGGGTATCTCGACTTCTTACAGGTTCTAAGTAACGTGAGCTGTTGGAAGCATAGGCCCCCTCCACCAAAGCACGAAAGCCAGCTCCCAACGACCAGGGATTGCGAAACCGAACAGTCGTATTGAGTTCTAATTCATGTCTGTGAGAGCTGAGGTCAGTTGGAGCCACTAAATGGTAGCCGATTCGCGACTGAGTATTGATCTGAGACTCAAGGATGGCTGCCAGGCTCGGACAGCTGAGCAGAATGAGAAAAACTTTGAGGACTTTAATCACTCATTGACTCTTTGCTGAAAAAGCTATCGTCGTAAGAGGCCTTTTTAAAATTAAAATAATTGAGAACAGATTGTTTTTTTCCTTGAATAGCGTCAGTAATCACTAGTTGGGTGACCCTTTTTTTATTGAGGACGGGTTGAATCCCAGAATATTTCCCCGTTTTTAAAAGTTTTCCAGAAAGTGCAAAAAACTTAACTTGAATTGGGAAAAAATCTTTTTTATCCACCCAGTAAACAATTCGAGGGTAGGCGATTTCCTTATGGGTCGCGGTGAGTAGAAGTTTGTAGCAAGGTTTGTTATCAACCTTTTCTTCGGTAATGATTTTAGCTTTATAGTCACTCGCGAAATTGGTTCGTGCGATGTCACCGTTAGAAACCTCCCCGGTGAGTCTTTGTTCAAAGCTGACGCGGGTTGGTTTTTTGATCGTCGGTAAAAACATCCAGAGATCGTGTTTTTTCATGAGAAGTTTTCTGCCTCTCATTCTCTCGGGAGCCTTGGTTTCCACTAGCGAATTGTTTGAGTCTTTAGTGTGAACTAAGTAAACCGTTTCTTTGGTTTCAGAGCTTTCATCTTTGTCGACGACTTTCACAAAAAAAGAAAATTGGCCCTCGGGGTATCTAGCCTCATCAGCGCGCTGAATAATCTCTTGGGGAGAAATAGCGCTTTGGCCCGCAGGGCAAAAAAGGCAAACAAGGAGTAAACTGTACTTGAAAAGGATTTGAAAGATTCTCATTTTAGAATGGTAAACTTTAACCTGGCTTAAGCCTAGACGCATTGCGAATTCAAAAAGGATGGTGAAACCTGTCTTTATTTAAGATTATAATAAAGAGTCTTAGGTCAATTCTTCTTATTTCAGGATATTCCATTGAAAGCTTTTATTCATCGTTACAGGTTAACCTGGTTTTGGGGGTACTTCTCTTTATTGACCTATGAACTTCTTTTAAAAAACCCGTGGGTGGTCTTAGGTGAGAAAATAGCCTCCGACCCCCCTCTAGATACCAGTTCTGTGCCAGCCTCGGCTCTATTGCATACCTCCTCTTTTTCTGTGTTGGGGTTTTTGTTTTGTTATGCCTTTAATCATCAAACGGCTGCAAAAAAGGTGAGGTATTCACTTTGGCTAGTAGCTTATTGCGGAGTGACAGAAATTCTCCAGTTTTGTGTCCCAAACCGGTGGCCAAGTGGAGAGGATATACTTTTCAATGTGGTCGGGCTAATTGCCGGGACATTCATTTTTTATCAGCCCTGGCGCTTGCCTGCCGAATCTCAAGATGAAATTCCATTAGGGGTGACGCCCTAGGTTAGGCTTAAAACTACCATGAGTAGTGCAAAAAAACACACGACCTGCCAATAGTATTTTCGAGTTAAATAAAGCCATTCCATATTCTCTTTTCGGTAAGGGGTCAGTTTTTCTATAAAAGATGCGACTAAACTGGACGGTGGATTGACAAGATTGGCCCTGCCTAGATAGTCTAAGTCACCAGGGGATATCATGGATATAGAAACTCCGAAAACTACTGATAATGCTTTGGAGGCTAAGAGGTCTTTAGCTTTCAGTGACGATGATTCTGTTGAAATTACGATTAGTCCCAACGGTGGGGCCTGTTTCGGGGTTGTACGAGCTATCAAATTAGGTCAGATGGCCGCCAACAAAGGTAAAACGAACCAAAATGCAGTTTATTCTTTTGGGGCTATCGTACACAACCCCAAAACCATCCGAGAGCTTGAGGCTCAAGGGGTGATGACGGTTGACGAACCTGCTGCAGTAGAGGGCGGAACCGTTATTTTGAGATCTCATGGAGTAAGACAGGAAATAGAAAAAGATTTTAAAGACAGGGGCATTCAAGTGGTGGATGCGACTTGCCCTTTGGTTAAGAAACCCCAAAAAATTGCAGCTAGTTTAGCGAGTCGGGGGTACTACCTCGTGTTAGTGGGTGATGCGAACCATCCTGAGGTTAAAGGGGTTTTGAGTTACTTTGGGGGACACAATTATTTGGTGACCTATCAAGCAGCGGATTTAGAGAAGATTCCTTCAGAGGTTCAAAAAGTTGGGGTGGTGGCCCAGACAACGATTGAAGTCAAAGTACTTAATGCGATCGTCGAGGCCTGCCAGAAACGCTTCTCTGATGTAGCTGTGTACAACACGATTTGTGATGCTACGAGTATTCGGCAAGAAGAGGCCGAGGTTCTCGCTAAAAAAGCCGATGTGTTGGTTGTGGTCGGGGGCAAAAACAGTAGTAACACCAATAAACTGGTTAAGATTTGCAAACAATATCAACCCAACACGCATCTCATTGAAGAAATCGATGAACTGCAAAACGATTGGTTTTTAGGCAAAAAGAAAATTGGAGTCACCGGTGGGGCTTCAACTCCTCAAGAGTATGTGGATGCGGTTGGGGAGAAAATTGCTGAGATCATGAGCTCTCACATTTCGTTCTAGTGAACGGGTTCTTCCGTATTGAGAACTAATCGACTTAATTTCAGGGTAAAAGTAGATTTGGAATCGTCTCCGTCGGTCTGAATCCATACAGCACTCGCGGGAATCGATTCGCTCAGTGGGTAGTCGAAACTAAACTTTCCGGGTTGTTCTTTTTTGAGGATCACAGTTTCTTCCATCAAATCGTTTTTGGGATGAATTCTGAATGTTCCAGGATTCTTGATTTGAGACAGCGTAAAAAATCGAACTTTTTTGATCCCTTGTTTCGGAAAAAGTTCCAATAGGTCCGTAATCCAGTCGGGCATAAAAATTTTATCGAACCAGCTAGGGGGATTGGCCGCTGTTTCTACAAACCCCAGACGAAGAGAAAAATCATCGTTCCCCTCAGTGCCTTCCTTCAGACGATTAATTTCCGGTAGGCCAGTTAAATTTCCTTCTGCAGTGAAACCTCGAACTTTGATGGGAGTTGTAAGTCGATAAAAAAGGGGGCTTGCAGACTGCTCCACCTCAACGAGTAGCCCTTCCTCTGTAAAAGAAACTTTGTTGGGCTTAATTTTAGCAAAGGTCATGGAATGCCACTGGGGAGAGCTGACATTAAGAGGGATCACTAAAGCTCCCCAAAGCACCGAGGTATAAACTTGGGACAGGATTTTAAAGATTTTCATAGGGGTTTAAGTTTTTAAAAAAGATTGTATACGAAACAAATCCTTTCCGGGTTCTGAAGGGTGGTCGCTATAAACCGAGTCCATAAAAACATGCATAGCCTTGGGAAAAACTTTCGATAGGGCCACGAGATTGACCGGTTCATTGTCAAATGAGGCAACGACCTCTCCGGTTTTTTCTGCGGGTGTTTTCACACTAGCTTTGTGAGCCACATCGGCAATGGCAGCGCTGGGCTTCATGATGAGAGTTGTATTTTTATCACACCAAGGAAAGCGGTCTCGTTTTAAATTTTCTATGGTCACCCTTAGCATCTTATTTTCTTCTCGACCGGTCAGATAAATCAGATGGGCCCCAAGAGAAAAAAGTCGATGAGTGAATTCTACCGCCCCGGGGTAAGGCTTGTCGTGACACAAATATTCATTAGAGAAGAAGCGCTCCCACCAGAAAGGCTTGAGATCTTGAAGGGCCTTTTGGGTGTCGGGATGGGAGGGGTTTAACCCTAGGTTATGGGCCATGTCAGCTAGGGAATAACTAATGTGATTGAGTTCTAGCTGATTGAGTTTATCCTGGATGGCTAATTGGGTTTGGGGGGCTTGATTCCATTCCCGAATAATTGCTAGGGTTCGATGGCCCACTTCATAGAGGGTAGAATCAAGATCGAACAAAATCACCGGTTTTAAGTGGGCCTTAGGTCCCTTCAGGTGGGATTCTACCGATTTCTCCACTTTTTCCAAAACTTCTCGGCTGGATAAGGGATGAAAAAAGCTATTTAAAATCCAATCTTTGCGTGAAAATAAGCTCATAATTTTGCCTGGAGTTAACTCTACCTTATTTTTTATGAAACGTCCTCGTTTAGCTTTTCACTAAAGGTCAACTTTAGGGTATATAGGCTCGAAAAGGAGTATAAAATGCCGAAGTTTTTCATAAAATGGTTGGTTACTGCGGGAACGATTCTAGCCATACCTCATTTAGTGTCTGGAATTTATATCGATGGGATAGGGACGGCTCTAGCCGCAGCAGCTGTTTTGGCCTTGCTCAATCTGTTGGTAAGACCCGTGCTGGTGTTTATCACCTTTCCCCTGACGATTTTTACTTTGGGATTCTTTCTTCTCATAATCAACGCATTTCTTTTCAAAATCGCGGGAAACTTTGTGATGGGGTTTGCGGTGGATTCATTTGGCGCGGCTTTTATTGCTTCTCTTATTTTAAGTGCGGTTTCTTGGCTTTGTCAGATGTCACTCAATAAAGAGTCGGGAAAAGTTAAGTTTGAAATTCATCGCTCTGGTCCAAGAAGAAAAACAGAGAGAGTGATCGATTTGAATATGGATCAAGAGGGGCATTGGAAATAAAATGCGACGTTCTTCTATTGTCATCACTTCAGTTTGTGCTTTTGTTTTGTTTGCGTTTTGGGGAGCGGTTTACTCTTTGTCCCATTTCTTCCCGAATTCTGAAGATTCACTCCAGCGAAAAAGTTTTCAATCTACATTAACGGTCACTCAAGACGTTTACGGGGTTCCCTCGATTGAAGGGGAACAGTTAAACGATGTTTTAAAAGCCCAGGGGTTAGTGACCGCTCGCCATCGATTTTTTCAAATGGATTTAATTCGGCGGAAAATGGCCGGCGAATTGAGCGAGTTATTCGGTGAAAAGGCATTGCCCACAGATGAAATGCATCGCCAGTTGGGGTTTTCACAAGTTGCAGATAAAGCTTCGGAGTTGATGAATCCGCAAACAAAACTCATCTGGGAATCCTTTACTCAAGGGGTGAATGACTATTTGAAAAACGAGAGTCTTCCTTGGGAAGTCAAGGTTTTAGGATATTCGCCCAAAGAGTGGAAAGTTCAAGACAGTCTTTTGGTGGTTTTAAGCATGTTTGAATCGTTGAACGATTTTGAGAACGGCGAAGAGTTAGCCTACAACGAACTGCTCCATCGGTTTTCAAAAAACGCTGTCGATTTTCTGACTTGGGATTTTGGATTTTTGGATGCCCCTTTGAAAGTAGTTAAAGGCGTTTCTCTGCAAGCCAAAATTCCTTTTCGAGCCGAGATAGACTTAAGAACCCAGTCAAAAAACGACTTCAAAGTTGAGGTTTCCGAAAAAGATGTTTTGGGTAGCAACGCTTGGGTAGTGTCGGGGAATCGGTCCAGTTCCGGGAAACCTTTGTTAGCAGGGGATCCTCATTTGAATTTAACCGTTCCAAACCTTTGGTATCGGGTGGAATTGAAATCTCAGGATTGGAATGTTCGCGGAGTTACAGTGCCTGGAATTCCTGGAGTGGTGATTGGGAGAAACGGTCAGCTAGCTTGGTCCTTTACCAATTCAAGAGCCGATGTCCAAGATTTTATTGAACTTGAACCTCAGTTTTCTGAGGACTCGGTGAGTGGAGAATTAGGGGAATTTTTAAAACTCAAACCCCGAACAGAAACTATCAAAATTAAAAATTCCAAGGATCAGGTTTTTTCGTTTTGGGATTCGGCTTGGGGCCCGATCGTCGAGGAAAAATTGGAGTCGGGAGAGGTTAATAAAAGAATCTTACAATGGACTGCGCTTGATCCTCGACCCTTAGCTCAATTGAATCCGTTGGAATTAGATCGGTCACAAAACTTAGAGCAGTTATGGGATAGTTTATCTCGCTGGGGTGGCCCCGTTCAGAATATTTTGGTGGCAACGGAGGATAATCACATTGCGTGGGCTATGGTGGGGAAAATTCCTGACAAAAGAAAAGCGGATGGAAAAGTAAGTGTGCCAGCGAGAGAAAAAACTGCTTGGAACAGTTACATTCCTTGGAAAGAAATGCCCAAAGTGATTGATCCTCCAGAAGGATTTATAGCAAGTGGAAATCAAAACATGTGGATTGAAGGGGTAGCCAATGCACGATGGGGGCATGATTGGCCATCTCCAGCTCGTGGTTTTCAGATTAAAAAATCTCTTTCTGAAAATGCAGCCATGAACGTGGAATCGATGGAGTCGATTCAAAATGAGATCTATTCTCCTGTGCATGCATGGTACCGGGACCGTTTAGTGGAGGCCATCAAAACGGCCGAAACCCAGCAGAAAGAACTCAACCCTTGGATCTCTGAAGCTTTGAACTTGATAGGAAACTGGGATGGAAGGGTGAGTGTGGATTCGGCGGCCTACACTTTCATGAAAGCATTTAGGCTGCGAGTGTTAGCTAACTGCGCTTCGCCCTTTGTGGCAAGAACCGCCCCCTTTCGCCACGAACAGGTCACAGCTCTCATTGCTAAAGACAGCTTGGTTTATACCCTTTTGAGTCAAAAACCTTTTCATCTCTTAAGCCCCCAGTTCTCTTCTTGGGAGCACTTGTTAATTTTTTCTGCTGAGGAAGCCGGAAAAAACTTAGCCAAGGAGCCCAATCAGCTGAGAGGTTTAGCATGGGGAGAGCACAATCGATTGCAAGCCAAACACCCTTTTTCTTCTCAGTTGCCTTCCGTTTTGGGGCGATTGATTAATTTGCCTGAGAAACCGCTCTCAGGAGACGGTTTGGGGGTTCGAGTGAGCAAACCTAAAAATGGCGCCTCGATGCGGATGGTGATCGATCTGGCTGATAAGAGTCGCTCGAAATTCTCACAACCGGGCGGACAATCGGGTTATTTCTTATCTCCCCATTACCAAGATATGTTTGACAGTTGGTATGCGGGAAAAGGGCTGCCCTTCGAATCGGCTGAAGTGGAGCTTAAACAGGTGATTGGACCCTAACATGGGGAAAAACCGGCATGTCAGTAAAAAATGAACGCCTTTCAAAAATAAGAAAAAAGATTGCTCAACTGATTCAGGAGGAGAAATCGGCTCTCAATCCGTGGCATCAAAAAAAATGCGCGATCAAAAAATGGGGCTATTTTCTTGCTCATGAATTTATCAAAGATGATGTGAGAGTGAGGGCTGAGTCATTAGCCTATCTCATGCTTTTTTCACTATTGCCTTTGTTAGCGGGTCTTTTCTTTCTTGTTTCGGTGTTTTCCCAAGTCGGAATGGTGCAAGAAGCCATCGAAAGTGTGATGCAAAATATTTTTTCTCGAATACCCGAAGCCCATCGAGATTATTTGGCAGGGTATGTTCTAAGATTTAAAGATCTGTATTTAACGTCGTTAGTGAATCGAAGTTCGAGCTTAGGCATTTTTTCGTTTCTGGTATTAGCCTGGGTGGGGCTTAAGGTTTATACCAACATCGATTCTACTATGAATCACATTTGGTCTTCCGAGAGACAGAGGCCCTTGATAGAAAAGATCAGAAACTTTATTGTGGTGACTGCGATTGCGCCTATTGTTTTGATTGCGGGTATTTCTATTCCTTTGGTGGCTAAACAATGGGCTCAGAGAATTTCTTTAGACAGTGCTTTGTCGCCCGTTTTTACCTTAATGAATGGAGTGGTTCCAAGCGCCTTAATTTTCATGGCTCTGCTAGCGATGTATCGCTATTTGCCAGTGGAAAAAGTAAAATGGAAATCCGCTTTATGGGGAGCTTTATTAGCTACCTTAGCGCTACAACTCACGAATGTTTTTATCCAGTTTTATTTTAAGTTTGGAACTCAAACGGCCTATGGAAAAGCCGCCGTATTACCGATTCTGGGTTTGTGGATTTACTTTGCTTGGATGATGGTGATTTTAGGTGGGGAAATTTCTTATTTAGTTCAGCATGGCAAAGAAGTGGTGACGGGGCAGGAGTGGACTCCTTCGTTTTTGGAATGTGAGGGGATTACCCAGATTCTGGTTGAGGCTCATCGTGTTTATTTGAATGGAGTTGGGCCGCTCAGTTTTTCGGAGATTCAAAGGACAAGCCGTCTGGATGCGGCTCAAGCAAGAAAAGTGGTTCAACAATTGTGCAGAGAAAAATTTCTCATTGAATGTGTGTCGCCTGGGGATCCTGAAGGTGAATACTTCGGAGTCGTGAAAGATCTTTCGAAAATGACTGTAGAAGAAGTGTTACGAAGTTTTTTTAAGAGTTCTTTGATTCAGCAACAGGAATCGCTGTGGGGACAATCTCTAGAAACTTGGCTCGCCTTTTTTCGAGATAAGAGGTTGGAACAATTGTGAGTTGGGAACAGGATTTAGCTAAAGCTTATCGAAGCCCTAACGACTTGGTCAAACTTGGGCTCATTTCGAAGGAACAGGCCGATGCTGTTTCTTTAGTGGCCAAACAGTATCAGTTTTTGCTTTCTGATTATTACGCTTCTTTAATCGACCCCAACGATCCGGATTGCCCCATTCGACTTCAGGCTATTCCCGCTCTGGACGAAGTTGAAGTGGTGGAGAGAGAAGTTTCAGACCCTTTACAGGATCTTAAACACCAGCCAGTCGAACGAGTCACTCACCGCTACAGAAATCGAGTGCTTTTACACTTGACCCCGAACTGCAGTATGTATTGTCGGTTCTGTTTTAGAAAGACTCTTTTAAACGGGCTCAAGGAAGATCTTTTTTCGGGGGGCTTAGAGGCCGCTTTTCGATATTTGGCGGAGACTGTCGAAATCTCTGAAGTGATCTTTTCAGGTGGGGATCCCTTCATGGTCACCGATGACCAATTGAGAAGAGTGATTGCAGAGCTTTCAGGCATGTCTCATGTGAAGCGAATTCGTTTTCATACTCGCGTTCCAGTGACTTTACCTTCAAGAGTCACTTCTGGACTCATTGAAGTTTTGGGGAGCTCGCGATTTCACCCCGTGGTGGTCACCCATTTTAACCATCCTAAAGAAATAACCTCCCAGGCCCAAGAGGCGATTCGTTCTTTGAAACAGGTTTCGCTTCTTCTAAATCAATCTGTTTTACTGAAACGGGTTAATGATTCGGTGAGCACTTTAACCGAATTGAGTGAACGACTCTTCGATTCTGGAGTTTTGCCTTATTATCTGCACCAATTAGACCCTTCCCGGGGAACTCACCATTTTTTTGTGGAACCCAAGGAGGGCAAGCGCCTTTGGGAGCGGATGAAAGAGGGGTTGCCTGGATACTTAGTTCCTCGGTACGTGGTCGACCAAGTTGGAATCCCTTTTAAAAAAGAGGTAGAGGGATTCTAAAACCTTTACAATCGCAGTGGCTCGGAGCAAAAATAGGGGACCTTTTGGAGGGATAGGCAAATTGGTATGCCACCGCATTCGAAATGCGGCGACCGCAAGGTCTTGAGAGTTCGAGTCTCTCTCCCTCCGAATCATTTGGCTCTTGCCCAATCATGGTGGGTAACCCAATCCAAGTCTAACCAAAACAAGCATTTAATTAAAATTCCAAACGCAACGATCTGAGTCATATAAATAAGTGTTTGATATTACTAGTAATAAGTTGCCATATTTAATACTTACACTCACTTCCAATCTATGAGTGTAAATGTTAAAATGTTTTAAAAGATGAAGCCTTCTAATAAAAGCCGTGGAAATCTATCAAAGCTGCGAAGCCTTCCATTTTTTACAGCTGCCGAAGCACGTAAGATGGGGATTGAAGCTGCATCACTGGCCTATTACGTAAGGAAACATTTTTTCAAACGAGTGGGGCGAGGGGTCTATCGAAATCCCGAAATCGAAACTGGCATCGATATCCAATGGGAAGATCTCGTGATCATTGCGGCAACAATCCCTCGGGGAGTTATCTGCCTCATATCGGCCCTTAGCATTTATAATCTGACCGAAGAAGTCATGAGACAATATTGGATAGCAACTCCCAATCGAATGACCGCCCCCCGAAGACCCAAAGCAAAAATCATCCGGATGCGGAACATGACACTTGGGCGAACGGAAATGGAGTTTGGCGACTATAAGATAAAAATCTTCGATCGAGAAAGAACAGTCGTAGATTCGTTTCGATATCTAAGCCGAGAAACAGCCATCAAAGCCCTTAAATCCTATCTGAAAGGATCCAACGAACATAGACCTAACATAGAAAAACTCCGTTCTTATGCGAAAAAACTCAGGGTGCCTCTGGACCCTTATATTCTGGCAACTACCACATGAAGGACAAAGATCTAGAACAGTCAATCAAGGCCAAGATTCGGCAAATTGCCGAACAACAAGGAAAGCTTTTCAATGAAGTTTGGCAAATGCTGGCATTGGAAAGATTCCTGGTGCGCCTTGCTTGCTCCCCTCATAAAGACAAGTTCATTT
>OMIX01000060.1 GCA_900299195.1 Deltaproteobacteria bacterium | reverse complement strand
AGGAGGATTTTGATTAATAATATCAGAAAAATTGTTGTTGTTATTGGTAGGAAAAGTTTGTTGAGTTTGGCCAAAGCCCATTAGGCGACTGGAAAAATCCAAAGGAACTGAGGGTTGGCATCCCACAAGGCCAATAATACCTATGAGAGCTATCACAGTGGTGGATGTTCTAAGCCAATTCATGTTGTCTCCTAAGCTGTAACCAAGCTGTATGTTCTAAGTGTACGTAGTTTAAGGCTTAAAAAATAGCTGTAGAAATTTGAACAGGAAAATGGCTAAGAGATTCATTTAATTAAAAAAAAAAATTTTTAAGTGTCTAAAAGTTAGACAGTTTTTGAATGGCACGAGGCCTATCAGCTGCGGTGTCTACCCGGCCTTTGATTCTTTGGAAAAAT
This sequence comes from Deltaproteobacteria bacterium, assembly GCA_900299195.1. Classification (GTDB taxonomy): domain Bacteria; phylum Bdellovibrionota; class FAC87; order UBA2466; family UBA2466; genus UBA2466. The sequence goes on along the minus strand of OMIX01000060.1, from coordinate 19,721 downwards.
GAGCCTAGTTTAGAAGTTAAAGGTCAGGGTTAACAGAGTGGAGAAGTAATCCCCAGAGTTAGTTCCGGGTTCTACTTGGTCGTCGTAAGTGTCGTCTTCATCAGGAAAGAAGACTAAATGGTAACGAATATCTACCCCGAGATAGATATGTTTCCGGTAAATATTAAATTCAGCTCCCCCTCCCAAATATCCGCCAAAACTATTGGTACTGGCGGGGGCGGCGTCGGTTCCAGCGAGAACCGTTTCAGACCTCATGTACACTCCTCCACCCGCAGCTAAATAGGGGTTGGCTACTGCAATTGCCTTGGGAGCGTTTTTGGTTTCAAAGTAATATCTAAATCCTGCAGTGATAGGAACCAACGTGGTATCGATAATGTTGTCGACGGTCCCAATAGTTAGAGTTTTAGTCTGCCGCGTGTAGTGAATAGCCCCTTCAAATGCGATCGATTTGTCGAAAAAGTAGAGAAGTTTGCCTCCTACTAAAAAACCTGGGGTAGTAATTTTACCGAGTCCACCCGTATAGAGCCCTAATCCCAAATCAACTCCCAACATGAGGTACCTACCCAAGTGAAAAAATTCTTTGTCCTCTTTTTCATCTTCCGAAAATTCATAGTTGGAGGGGTCTCCAAAGGGGTCGGTAATGCCTTTGTAATCGTTCCCCTGGCTTTCGGCTTTTACAATGATAGGTGAAGCGAGAAAAATCAAAAATAGGGCGGTAATCAAACTGAGGGAGCTACGTGCCTTAACCATTTTTTAGACTCTCTTTTTATAGGGATGAAGACTTTAATATTATAACTGAAAGATAAGTTGCCGTCGATATGACTTCCTGTTTCCTTTCTCCCTCGGTAGACACTCAGAATACGCACCTGCTCAAGAATTAATGCAATGTATAACGACGACATTTTAAGTCGGTATCTTTTTTGACTTTAAGGGAATTTTTGTTACTTTTAACCATCTTTAATCAATCTCGGAGGCAGAGGAATACTTCATGTCGAAACCACCTAAAATCGATCGAAAAGAACTCAATCAACCGGACGAATTTGTAAAGCAGGGGCGCCATGTTTTGGAATGGGTTGTGGGGCACCAAAAAAAATTATTAGGTGCAGTGATAGTGGCGGCTCTGATGGGTCTATCGTATTATTTTTATGACCAAAGTCGAGACGCAAAAAATGCTAAAGGTTGGGATCAGTTGGCTCAAATCAATAAACTGCCTGAAGCTGAGCGATGGGATAAATTTAAAAAGGTCGCTGAGGATTTTAGCGGTGTGCCTGTGGGGCAATATGCGGCTTCTACTTTGGGAGATCATTATTTGGATGAAGCCAAAAAGGCGAGTGAAGCCAACCCTAAAGTGCCTTCTACCCAAGCTCCACTTGCAGTTGAGTGGTATGGAAAGGCTTTAAGTTATTCCAAACTCAACGCCAACGAAAAGGGACTTTTACTCATTAATCGAGGCGAAGCTCAAGAACTAGCTCAAAAGTGGGATGAGGCTTTAACCGATTATTTAGAGGCTGCTAAAATTGGGTTTGAGGGAAAACCGTTGGCTTTGTTGGGTCAGGCTAGAATTTACGAAATTAAAAAAGAAACGGCTAAAGCGATCGAGACCTATGAAAAACTATCGGCCGATTTTTTAAATACGGAATACGGGCGACTCGCCAAAAATTATCTGCGTCGTTTAAAGAGCCCGCTTTTTATGGAGTCTAAATCTTAATGAATTCTTTACTGATTGCCTTAGGTGTTTTTGTTTCGGGAAGTCTTTTGGCTTCTCAAGTGGACGTTTTTTCTCAGTGGGTTCAGCCCTCAACCCAACGGCGTGATTTTGAAATGACTCAAGAAAGAACTCGACCCGTGATGATGGGCGATGTTTTATATTCTGCCAATCTTGCGGGAGAAGTTTTTGCGGTCCATCGTTTTGAGGGGTATCGGCTTTGGGAACGAAAAATGGCTGCGGGAGTTGAGGGGGCTTTAGCCTATGGTCGGTCTAAAGTCATCGTAGGAGATCTTCATGGCAATCTTGTGGCGTTAAATTCACGAGACGGTTCCGACTACTGGAAATTTAAGATTGGTTCGGAGTGGTTATCTCCGCCCGCTATTTCAAGAGATAAAGTTTTTGCAGTAACCTCTAATGACGAGTTGTATGCTTTGTCAGAGACTCAAGGAAAAGAGTTGTGGCACTACTCTCATCGAGGCGATGAGAAAATGACGGTACGTGGAGTCGGGGGGCCAGTTGTTTTTGGAAACGAAATTTTTCAAGGGTTTTCCAACGGGGATTTAGCGGCTCTCTCCACTCAACAAGGTAAAGTTCTTTGGGTGAAGAAGTTAAAATCTAAAGAGCGATTTTACGATATCGACATGAGTCCTTATGTAGATGAAAAAAGTGTGATTGTGGGCACTTTTGATGGAAAAGTTTATAGCTTAGATAGACTTTCAGGATCGATTCAGTGGGTTTTTCCGGTGGGTAGTTACGGGGGATTTTGGGTGGAGGATGATCGAGTCTATTTTTCGGGGTTGGACCGTCAGTTCTATTGCTTAGACCGTAATCAAGGAACTGTCATTTGGAAAACCCCTTTTGAAGCTGGAGTAGGGGCGACACCTTCAAAATCTGGCGACTATTTGATTTTCACGACTTCAGAAGATCCTTACTACATTATTCAAGCGAGCGATGGCAAAGTGGTTTGGAAAGGTCATTTAGGGGCAGGGACCCTAGGTTCTGCCATGACCACTCCCGAGGGGTGGTTTTATATTTTGAGCAACTTTGGAAATCTTTACGCTCTTCAGCTTTCAAAAAATGTGTACCCATTTGGAACCCCAAAAACGGTTCCAAGTTCTTCAGCGATTTTACGTGAATCCATCAAAACAAATTCAGATAGAAACCGATCTTAACGAATCTTGTCGAAACTTTGTTTTCTCAGGATTTCAGTTGTCGATTGAGTCTCCTCAGGGAGAAGTTCATTGGGCTGGAGGCCGCACCACTTATTGGCCTTCGTCTTCTGAAGTAGATAAGGACACTTTTTTTGATTTGGGCTCTTTGACCAAAGTTATTTTAACTACCAGTGTTTTGGCCCGCTTGGTCGATCAAAAGAAGATCGATCTAAATTCGTCGCTCAAAGACCATTTGGAGCCTTTTAAAAATTCAGGCTATGGAAAAATTACTTTGAGGCAGCTGCTGTCCCATAGTTCAGGATTGATAGCATGGTTTCCTTTTTATCGAGAGAAAGATCGAAATTTAATTTCCACTTTCTTAAAAAGGGAGTCCGAGTTTCTCTCACATAAAAATGTTCAAAAGACGGTATATAGCGATTTGGGATTTTTATTGCTGGGTGAGGTTCTGAGAAATCGGTTTGGTGACCTGAATAAACTATTTTTGAAAGAAGTGGTCGAGCCCTTGAAGTTAAAAGATATTGTGTTTGGCCCCGTCTCTCTCGATAAATCTGCTGCCACGGAGTATTGTCTCGAAAGAGCGAAGTTACTTCATGGAGAGGTCTTTGATCATAATACTGAGTTTTTTGGCGGGGTTTGCTCACACGCGGGTCTTTTTTCTTCGGCTAGAAATTTGTTACCTTGGGCCAGAGAGTGGTTGAAAGCCGTTGACGGAACTTCCTCCTGGTTGTCCCAAGGGGTGGCCTGTGAGTTTGTTCAGAAGGCTCAAGGAAATTCAGAGGGTACTTGGGGATTGGGTTGGGATACCAAATCTAAAGCTTTTTCTTCTGCCGGGGAGTTGTTTTCCTCAAATAGTTTTGGCCATTTAGGATTTCCGGGGACCAGTATTTGGATAGATCCTAAACGAAAAGGGATTGCTATTTTGTTAACCAATCGAATTCATCCCTCGCGCTTAGATGAAAGAATTAAAAAGTTGAGACCTTTCATTCACGATCGAGTGGTTCAGTTTTGGGAGAACTATGAACGTTAAAAAAATTCATTTTGTAGGTGTGGGCGGAGTTGGGATGGGAACTTTTGCGGTGGCGCTGGCCAATTCGGGCTATGAGATTACAGGAACTGATCTCAAGTTATATGAACCCATGAAAAGTGTTTTGGCAAAAAATAAGGTACGAGTGATTGAAGGGTATCTTCCTTCGACGACTGAAGAAGTTTCTCCAGAACTGGTAGTCATTGGCAACGTCACTCGAAGAGACAATCCTGAAGTTAAGGCCTGGATTGAAAAAGGAATAAAGTTTATCTCTTTCCCAGAAGCGGTGAGAACTTTTTTGATTCAAGATAAAAAATCGATTGTGTGTGCCGGAACCCACGGAAAAACAACCACCACTTCTTGGGTGAGTTTTTTACTGAAATCTTTAGGAAAGGATCCGAGCTATTTGATTGGGGGAGTTCCTAGAGATTTGGATTCGGGTTGTGCTTTAACTGCTTCTGATTTGTTTGTGGTTGAAGGGGATGAGTATGATTCAGCTTTTTTTGATAAAGGGGCTAAGTTTCTTCATTACGCTCCCCACTTTTTAATTTTATCGAGTATTGAATTCGATCATGCCGATATTTACAAAGACTTAGACCACGTCAAAAGCTCATTTGAAAAGTTGGTCGCTCTTCTTCCAGGGGATGGGCTTTGCATTGCTCGTTTCGATGATCCGGTCGTGATGCAAGTCGCTTCTGGCGCTCTTTGCCCAGTTCAAACTTTTGGTTTGGGAGCTGGAGCCATGTGGAGAATTGGTAAAGTTAACGAATCGGAAAAAGGGATTGAGTTCGAAGTTCTTTATCGAAATAGGAGTATTGGAACTTTTAAAACCCCCATGTTTGGCGATCATAATTTGGTGAATCTTCTTTCCGGAATGATTGTCGCTGTGAACTTGGGGCTTCCGATGGATAAAGTGAGAAATGTGGTTGAAAAGTTCCATGGAGCCAAACGTCGACAAGAAATTCTCCTGGAAAACCCCATTCTGTTAGTCGACGATTTTGCCCATCACCCGACGGAAGTGTTAGCTACTCTAACGGCGATAAGACGTAGGTATGCTAATCGGAAAATTTGGGCTTTGTTTGAGCCTCGGTCGGCAACGGCTCGTCGAAGCGTTCATCAAGAAGACTATGTCAAAGCTTTTGACAGTGCGGATGTGGTTTGTATTTGCGCTCCGTTTCGTAGTTCTGAATTGAGCGAAGAGCAGCGCTTCTCTTCAGAATTACTGGCAAAACAGCTAGAATCACAAGGTAAAACTGCCCAACATTTCAACAGTGCCAGTGAGATTTTGAATGAGACTCTTGCCAAGATCCAAGAAAATGACGTCGTTGTAGTGATGTCCAATGGAGAGTTTGATAAAATACAAGAGAAGATAGTCGCTCATTTTCGAGGATAATAGAGATTTAAAACAGTAGATTCGAGCGACCCTAAGAGGACTCCATGGGAAACCATTTTCGCTCAACGGATCAGCGCGGTCAGGGAACGGTTGAAAACTTGATGATGACCGCCATCATTGCGGGCCTGTTGATCCCCGTGGTTTACAAATACGCTTTGACTCCCATGTTGGACACTATGCAGGGACAACGAAAAAACCTTGTTGATTTTGTGTCTCAAACTAACAAGAAACCTGTTCCGACCGCATGGTTTGCGAGTGAAAGATTAGCGCAAATCAAAGAGACTCAGAATATTGAAGCGCCTAAAGATATAGGAAATCCTAATGAGATTCCCCCTCCGGGCGAGATCTCAAGTCCGAATGATATTAAGTCGCCGCAGAATATTAAGTCCCCCGATATCAAGTCCCCTAAAAACATAGCTAGTCCTCGAGATATTCCTCCACCTGCTACTCCTGGCCAAAAGGGGGGAGGTAGCGGAGCCGGTGGAGCGGGTTCGGCTTTAGGAGGAGGAGCTCAAGATCCTGATTTTTTTGGGAATGGTTCCAAACCGGAAGGGCCGGGCTCTTCGGATGAAGGTGGGAGCAGCGGAAGTTCACAAGGCTATGGGGCAAAATCCGGACAATTTGATGAGTATGCTCCAAAGAGCTCACAAGTAGCTCAGTCTAGGGATGCCACCAAAACCAAAGATGAAGTTCAAAAAGACAAGACTGATGGAAGTGCCGAGCGTCGGGACCGTCAAAATCTGTTATTGAGCGAAACTCGTGAGGAAGAAAATGCTAGATCATCGCCGTTTGATTGGTGGCTATTGGTCAAGCTGTTGATTTTAGCTCTCATCATCTTTTTAGTCATTTTGATTGGTTTAAGTAATATGAAGAAACGATAGCCTTAAAAGCATGACAGCCTAGAGAGACCTGGAGTCTCTCTAGGCTATCCAGAACCGAACGACGACGGTAATGACATGAATACTCGTTCAGGGTATTGGGGAAATTAGGTTTGCAACCGTCGGAAGGCTCTGTTTTTGCGACTCCTCGTGGAGCCTTAGGGTAAGCCTATACAAAAGTTCGAAGAGGAATTTCCCACGTTCAACTTTTCACTGACGTTCAATCTTACCTCTTCTGCTGAACTTAAAAAGCAAGCAGTGTGCCATGAGCCTAGAGATAAATAATGAGACAATAATCAATGCTTATCTAGGAGAAAATGCCCCCCTTATTGAGTCGAGGTAGAATCATGACGCAAAGTGGCTTTTTGGGTTGCCGACAAATGTTTCTTGTGACGCTTTTAGGCCTCCTCAATGTCTTGCCTGTATCCTTCGGGGATACTTTAGAGTTGATTCGAAAAATTCCGCATTCTGGATATTCTGAGGGGTTAGATTTTCATGAAGGGTTTTTATGGAATGCAATCAAAGACCAAATTCTAAAAATTGATCCTAAGGACGGAACGGTGTTAAGTCGATTCCAACCTCCCACAGAACACAGCGAAAGTGTGGCTTGGTTTAAAGGGCGATTATACAATTTAAGTTTTACCAACAATGGGATTTATGTGGGAGATCTTAACTCAAAAGGGGAACTGAATTTGGAAAGAAAAGGGAGTACCCCCGAAGTTCATGGTTGGGGACTCACCCATGACGGGTCTCAACTGATCATGACCGGCAATTTTAGCTCCAAACTTTACTTTGTGGATCCTAAGTCTTTCCAAGTAATTCGAACGCTGCAAACTGAGGCGAAAGATATCGAGGATTTGGCTTGGGACGGAGAGTGGATCTGGACTTCGAGTTTTACGGTAGATCGGGGTAAGATTTACGCTCTTCATCCAAAGACAGGAAAAATTTTAGGGAAATATGAATTACCCGATCAAAATTGTCCCATCATCGATGGGATTGCTTTTGACGGAAAAAACTTGTGGGTAACCGGAAAAGAGTGTCCATCAATTTATTACATCAAAAAACCAAGTCCTCGAGCGATTACGTCCAAAAAGTAATAATAGCTTGGCGAAAGGAACACCATGAAGCCTCTATGTGACTACGGCAAAGTCGTGATAGCTGGGGCTATTTTCTGCTGGGCTCTCATCACCGGATTTATTGTGATGACCGAATGTCGATTTCCGGGAAGTGATGTGTTCCTTTTTAAAGAAGCGGCCATCAACTTTGCTTTAAAAAGCCGTTTGGTAGCTTCCAATTTGGTTTACATGCCTCAAGACGTGGAACTGCCATTTGCCCATTACCCTCCGATTTATCCCACCGTGTTTGGATTGTGGATGAAGGTTTTTGGAATCGGCATCCAACAGTCTTTGTTTTTTGAATGTTTACTTAGAGGATTAAGAACCTTACTTCTCGGGGCCCTGATTTGGCCACAACTAAAGTCGGCATTGGCAGACCGGAAGTTAAGAACGTGGGCCGCTGTTGTTGTGGGTTTTCTCTGCGCTTTGTCATTAATCTCGACTGACGACGACAGGCCTGATGAATTGGGATTGATTTTTGGTTTGAGCTGCTGGTGGTTATTAACGAAGGCTCAAACCACTTATCAAAGTTTTATCGTGGGTTTATTTCTTGGGGTAACTGCAGCCACTTCACCGGCAGCGGGTGTCTGCATTGGGCTAGGAGTTTTAGCTTATCTTTTCTCTCACCGAAAATGGAAAAAGGAGCTTCTGGGGATCTCGGTGGGGGCTGTCCTTTCATTATCGATTTGTCTTACGCCCATGCTGATATTTCACGGCGAAGTATTTAAGCGCTTTTCTCACTCTGCCGGAGCCTCCTCTTTCCCTTATCCAATGCCTTGGCATCCCCAAGTTTCTTGGGAGCTCTTTTGGAATAGAATTCAGTACTGCATGAACCATTATGTCGGTGTGGGTTTTCGTCTCATCTTCTGTTTGTTTTGTTCTTTGACGTTGATGTTTTTACTGCGCCAAAAAGGGAAGTTATTTCAAAGTCCATTTCAAATGGCTTGCCTGATTTTTGCTGGGATTGCTCCTTTCGTGTGGGCCCTTCAGCCCTATTATTTATGGTTTTCGATTCTCCCAGTGATTATCTTTTTCTTAGGTGAACAGTTAAATGCGAAATCCACTCAAAGAGTGTTTGGAATTTTAGGAATAGTGGTGGCTTTTACTCCAATGTTTTTTCAGGAAATGAAAAACTTTGTGAGTGTGATTTACCGGCCTCCCCAAGAAAAGGCTTCGTATGTGAGAGAAAAATTGCTTGAACAGATAAAGCCGGAGGAGAGAGTCGCTGTTTCATTTGATCAGTTTTTTACGCTAAGAAACCAGAGGGAGATTTCCGATGTCAATTTTGTTTGTATTGGATTGGATAGGTTCGATTATGTTTATGTGACTCGAATCTTTAATGCAAAACAAGGTCACCCTTCAGCAGTTCCTATTCCTTGTTGGTGGAGTCAGAAAACTAAATGTTTCGATCCCATTCAAGATTTTTCAACTAATCATCCTCTCATTATTGCAGGTTGGAATACAGGATATGTGACCCGTGGTAATGGAGGAACTCTCTATAAAAATACTCGCTGTCACGAAAATATCACCCACATCCCTTCTTCGTTGTCAGAAAAAGGAGTTACTCCCAATTTAATAAATAGAGTTTCTTCATTGTTTTAATAAACCTTAAATCTATTAATAAAAAACCCTGCTTTTTCTTTGTTTAAGAAAAAGCAGGGCTAGTGAATTTTAGTCTGCTGAATTTCGGAATTAGTGAGCTAAAGCCACTTGAACTGTTTCGGCATTGTATCCAGAAACAGTCACTAAAGTGTCCGAAGCCGAGGCAATTACAGCAGGAATGGAAAGATGAGCTTTCCCATCAACTCCGGTAGTTGCGACAGCCACAGTTCCACGTTCTCCAGAAGTCACCGCTACAGTAAGTCCTGCGACTCCCGCACCCGCTTCTCCAGTTGCGTCTAAGTTTAAGGTTACGGTATCAGCGGAACGTGCAGCCGATGTTTTAACTTTATAGCTCATTGGGGTATTAGTTCTCATATTGAGAGAAGGATCGCCAAGAAGATTGTACCATCTTAGGTTATCCAGAGTTTCTTCATTCTCTCCCATTTTTTCAAAGAGATACAACTGTCCAGCGATAACACTTCCACCGAGTGTTGGGATCTTCTTCTCAAAATGAGACTTAGCAACCCCTACGGACATCACTGCGGGCGGATGCCAACTGATATTCACGCTTCCGCCGTAGAAGGCCACTGCCCCAGCCGCTTTTCCTTCTTGGGTAGTCTGCGTGACCCAAGCTTTACCAAAACACTTGGGTAATTTTACCCAGCTAGCGTTTTGACAGGCCACATCGATAATAAAAGGCAGACGGTCAGCATTTTGAAGAGTCGCGACTTCGGTGTTGCTGAAAGTATCGTTGGTAGATGCCCATGAGGTTCCCGAACCGTGCCCAAAATAAGCTAACCATGAACGTCCTTCCCCAGCGGCTCGGATGATATTGGCAGCGGTCGCTGAATCTTCACTCGCAAAGAAACTGTCGACGCTTTTGTAGGTATTAGCTTTTAGAATTTCTTGGATCTGTTGGGCATATTCTTTATCGGAAGGTCCGGAACCATCTGGACTCGCGATAGTCATCCCGTCGCGGTACCAAGTAGCTCCCACTTCTGGATTTTTTTCGTAGGCAATCCAACGATTGATCTGAGTCTCTAATTCCGCTTGGGTATCGGCGACTAGTCGGCCATAGAACAGATCGGGAATGTTATCTTCTCCGGAGAGCTGAGAATATTTCAAATCCGAAGCTGCCGAACCGCTAGCTGTTGATTCCATGTAGGTTGGCATCGTTGTTTTATTTCCTACAGTCAGCAAGAACGAAGGCTTCACTGCGTGAGAATCGTAGTAGCTCTGAATGAACTTCTTAATCGATTCTTTGGTGCCTCCTGCTTGGGTTAAAGTGAAAACTTCAACTTGATAGCCACGTTGTTGTTTCCATTTTATCCAGGGAGTCATGGCATCTTTGAAACTATCAGCCACTAGAACCAACATCGTTTCAGGAGATTGTTCCGCTCTCACCACTTCCCCTAGTCCGTTGCCATTAGAGGTAGCTAATCTTGCTAAGCGATATATCGATTTAGGCAATCGTGTTTGACTTCGAAACGAAGAAGTCTTTTCAAAGTCGACTCTGACTTTTAGGTCGGTAGTTACCATGAGAGCCCGTTTTGAGAAATCCATTTGGAGCGGATTTAATGAAACTCGAGCTAGATTGAGGTTTTGAAGTTTCCCCAAACTTTCCAATTGAACTACTTGAGCAGGGAAAAGAGTCTCAGATTGATAGAGTCCTGAGTTAAATGCAAAGCTCTCAGCTCGCCCGGTGGAACAACGGAATTTTCGCTGTGTCGGTTGAATGAGAGTGTTAGGCACCTCTCGAGTCTTTTGAGAAATCACTGTAAGTTTTGCTTCGTAACCTTCAGGAATGGAGATCACTTGACCTGTGGTGGCTAATTCCGGAAAGCCAACTTGGGGAGTGGGAACCAACCCTTTCACTGAAACCGACTCAAATCCATCAGTGGCTTTTTCTAAGTCGATAAAGGGAACATTCAAATTAATCTCGATAGGACTCAGTTCTGTTCCTCGAGATAAAAGATGAGATTCCACGATAGCTCGATCGCCTTGAGAACTAAATTCAATGCGTTGTCCAAAAGAACTTGAAACTAACAACAACGGGACCGACAAGAAACACACCTTGGAAAACCAAGACATAGATGCCTCCGATGGTTGACTACCTGTTATTTGTCAATGTTTGTAAATTGATGAGACTTCGAGCTATTTACACAATAAAAAATAACATAGCTAAACTCAGTTGGACAGAACATCCTTACCAATTCTTAACAATTGTTTTCCTAAGGATTTCAATATCCAAGAGCGGTTATTGAAGTAACTAAATTATAACCACTCACGGTGATGACACCCCTAGATAGTTGGGAGGAGTTTTTAAGCTGCAAAGTTAAACGGCCTTCCGCGTTAGTTCTGCCCGAGGCCAGACTGGATGCTTGATCCCCTGAAGAAATAGTCGCAATCACTCCAGGAACCCCTTCACCTGAATTTTTACGAACAAATAGGTTAACGATCGTTGATTTTCCCTGTTTCTCAATCGATTGAGAAACTTTGATGGGGGTAGGTTGGCTTGTCCTCAGTTCCAGTGAAGGATCTCCTAAGAGTTGGTACCATCTTAGATTGTCCAAAAATTCTTCACCCACTCCCTTTTTTTCGGAGAGATACATTTGTCCCGCCATGACGGTTCCACCCAGATGATGAACCGGTTTTTCAAAGTGGGCTTTAGAAATTCCAATGGCCATAATTGCCGGAGGATCCCAACTGATATCGACACTGCCTCCGTAATAAGCTACCGCTCCCGCAGGTTTTCCCGAATTTTCCAGGGTCACCCAAGCTTTGGCAAAAGGCTTGGGATATTTAATATAATTAGCATTGGAACATGAAATATCTAAAATAAAGGGAAGTCTGTCATTAGACAGCCTTGTTAATTTTTCCACATCGAAATAATCGTTGGTACTGGCCCAGCTTAAACCTGAACCGTGTCCCATATAAGTGATCCAAGATCGTCCTTCAGCCACGGCACTTAAAATATTGACAGTCGTTGCAGTTTTTTCATTTTGAAAGAACTGGTCCATCTTCTGATAAGTATGGGCTTTCAGATTCTGGGATATTTCAGTGACATACTGCTCGTCCGATTGCCCCGATCCCGATTCATCGCTCGCGATGACAGACCCTTGTGCATACCAAGGATGATTTTCAGGGCTTTTTTCATAGGCAATCCATCGGGCTGTTTGAGTTTTCACTTCTTCTTGATTATCCGCAAGCAGTCTTCCGTAAAGCAAATCGGGAATAGGGTCCGAACCCTCGACTAAACTATAGGGGTAATCACTTGCAGCTATCTGTTCCGTTCCTCCCGTGGTTGTGGTCTCCATAAAAGGGGGAAGAGTTGAGCTATTTCCAACGAGTAACAAATAACTAGGTTTCAGGCTTTGAGATTGGTAGTACGAGCGAATGAACTCTTTTAAGGACTCTTTAGTTCCACCCGCTTGTTCAAAACTCACATAATCTACAACGATTCCTTTTTGGGTTTTCCATTGAATAAAATCTCTCAAAGCCTCTTTTAAATTTTGCGGCGAGATCACCAGCATTTTTTCTTGAGCCTCAACGGATTTGATAGAGTCAGCCAAAAGTTTTCCATTGGCAGTCCAGTTTTTCGCTAAGTGAAATAAAGCCCGAGGCAAATTTTGAGTTTTTAAGTTTCCATCAGAAACAAAGGTTATCTTGAATCTCATTCGATAGACCACACGAAGTGATTTGTCTGCGGCATTGAACTGAATGGGGTGGATAGCGACACGTACCATTTTTAAAGACTGCAAGGACCCTACGGTTTGAAGTTCAACGGATTCAGCTGGGAAGAGATGGCTTTGGGTATAAGACTCAGCATCAAATTTAAAACTTTGAGCTCGGTTACAGTCACAACGGGACTTGGCGTGGTAAGGAGTTACCCAAGTGTCTTGTAAAGTGGTTTCGTTTTGGTCAATTAAAGTGAGGACTGCTCGATAACCGTCGGGAACTGCGATGAGCGTTCCTGTCGTCGGGAGTGAAGGGCGGCCTAGTTGTCCCAAAGATGACATGCCAGCAACCGAGATTTCTGTGAACCCATCCGATCCAGGTTTTCTTTCCATTGAGGGAAGAGAAAATTCTCCCATTAAGGGAGCTAATCCGCCCTGAGACAAAAGAGGATAGAGTCTTAATTGGGCTTCGGCTTTTGAACTAGCAAAAAACTCGATACGATCCGCAAAGCTCACGGAAGCTAAGCACAAGAAAGATATCAACGATATTTTAATCCAAGACATGAAACCCCCCGGTTACATGTTCCTGAACGTACTACCCGCAATGGAACGTAAATGATGTTGCCACTTTCGTAGTATCAAGTTTTAGGGGGGATGGAAAATAAATTATCTTAAATGAGTCTAAAAAATAAAAAGGTAACGCAATACGTTGTGTGCGGCGCGCTAATTAATCTCGTTCGTCCAGCCACTTCATTTGGATAGCTTCAAGGATTTTTTCATTGGAACGTTTAGGATCGTCATCGAATCCAGGTAATTGAGTCACTTTATGGTGGAGGTCGGTAAATCTCAAAGTGAGGGGATCGAGGTCGGGGTAGGTTTCAAATAGCAGAATAGCGATCTCTTGAACATCGGTCCATTTCATGAGGGTTCTCCAATCTTTTTCCCTTGGAGAGCTTCTTGAACCGCTTGATTCAAAATAAGCTCAGCCATGTGTTTGGTGGTTTCTCCTAAAGTTTCAATTTTTTCCTTGATGAGTTTTCGGTCATTGCCACTGATCGATTTTTGAAGCTCTTCCATGGCTCGTTCGATTGTCAATAATTCAGTGGGTTCCACCAGAGTTTTTCCTTTGATGAGAGATTTTTGAGTGGCTCGGATTAAGCTATCGGCTTCCACTCTGGCTTCTATGAGAAATCTCTCCTCAAAATCGCTCTCGGCGTTTTCAAAAGAATCAAAAAGCATTTTTTCTACTTCAGAATCGGTTAACCCATAACTCGGATTGACACAAATACTTGCCGTAGTTGAAGTGCGTAATTCGGTAGCTTTAACATTTAAAATGCCGTTGGCATCGATAATCAATTCCACTTCAATTTTGGGAATTCCAGCGGGCAGGGGAGGTAAACCCTTAAGCTGAAAACGGCTCAGACTGCGATTGTCTTTAACTAGTTCGCGTTCCCCTTGAAGAATGTGAATATCCACTGAAGTTTGACCGTCAACGTAAGTGGTGAAAGTTTCAGACGCTGAAATGGGAATGGTGGAATTTCGATGAATGATTTTGCCCACCACACCGCCCATGGTTTCAATTCCTAAAGAGAGGGGAATGACATCTAGAAGCAACATCCCTGAAATTTGTCCACTTAAAATATTAGCTTGAACTGCAGCGCCAATCGCGACGACTTCATCGGGGTTTAAAGTGCAAATGGGTTCGCGATGAAAAATCTCCTGAACCAACTTTCTCACCAAAGGAACACGAGTGCTTCCTCCTACTAAAATGGCATCGGTGATTTGAGAGGGCTTTAATCCCGCATCTTTTAAACATTGCAAACAGGGTTCTTTTGCCTTTTCAACGATGGGGCGAATCCAATCTTCCAATTCTAAACGAGTGATTGAAAATTCAATTGGGTTTGAGCCATCTGGCTTCCAACGCCAAATAGTTTCAGTGTGCTCGGAAAGCTCACGTTTTAATTTTTCTGCTTCAAAAATCAGCCGAGTTTGAGAACTTTTCTCAGTCGCCGGGTTCCTTCCGGTTTTGCTTTCGATTTTTTGTGCAAGACGAGCCGCAATGGCATGATCAAAATCATCACCGCCTAGTGCCGTGTTACCGTTAGTAGCTAAAACCTCGAAAACCCCTTCTGCCACTCTCAAAATAGAGATATCAAAAGTTCCCCCGCCTAAATCAAAAACAGCGATATTTCCAAAAGCTTTCTTATCGAGCCCATAAGCTAAACAAGCTGCGGTCGGTTCATTGACGATTCTCACCACTTCTAGACCCGCCAATTCCCCGGCAAACTTGGTCGCTTGTCTTTGAGCATCATTAAAGTAGGCGGGAACCGTGATCACAGCTTTATCAACTTTTTCCCCCGTGGCTTTTTCAGCCATCGATTTTAATTCTTTTAGAACTAAAGACCCTATTTCCATCGGAGTGTAAGATTTGTCCCCTACTTGAAATCGAATCATTTGCTCTGTACTAGGGGAAAAATCAAAAGGCAGAAGAGACATCCACTCCCTAACATCAGACAACCCCCGCCCCATGAATCTTTTGGCGCTATAAATCGTTCGGTTTATCTGTTCTGGGTTTTCTTTTTTGGCCTTCGCACCTACGACAATTCCTTCGGTTTCATGAAATTGAACGACCGAGGGAACAAGTGGGCTTCCATCACTTCCTTGAAATAATTTGGGACGACCTCTTTCAAGAGTTCCGACCAAACTGTTTGTGGTACCTAAATCAATTCCAACGATCATAAACTCACTTTTCTTTCTAAATCATTCAACATCGACTTCAAATATCTCTCCCGGTCTTGATGGTCACGAAGAGCTTGAGTGGCTGCTAGTTTGTTTTCGGTTTTATCAAAGGTATTTGCTAAAACTATCCATTGTTCGTCACTCTCTGCGAGCTTCTTTTCCAATTCTTTTTTGAAAGACAACAAGGGTTCGGATTGACCTTCTGTTAAGAGATCTTGAATTTCAAAATAGGTTTCTGCCAAATCGCTAGGAATCGTCGATTTTTTGGCGGAGCTCGAATGGCCTAAATATTTTTCAATGATATACTGAGTGCGGTCTTCTCTAGATTTTAATGTTTTATAGGCCCGATTCAGGGCCGTAGTCCATCTTAAAGCAAATTGCGGGGCGGGAGCAGGACTGACAGCAAATCTGTCGGGATGAAGTTGCTTTGAAAGTTCGTAGAATTTATTGCGAAGTTCATTTTCATCAAGAACTAACCGTTCAGTAACTCCTAAAATGTCAAAGTGAGACAAGATAGAATCGGCCCGGTAATCGAGAATAGAATGGCATCTCTCACAGAAGATTTGAGGAGCGGTCTGTTCAGAACACTTCCAGCAGGAAATAGTTTTAGACTGAGAATGAAGTACCACAACCGCAGCTTTTGGAAGCATTAGGATTTGTGAAATTAAATCCTGTTCCGTTTAAGCCCCCCTGATAATCCAGAGTTAACCCTTTGACGTAAAGAAAACTTTTAGGGTCGATAAATACTTTTACTCCCTCTTGCTCAAAGATTTTATCGTTGGGCTGAGGCTCTTTTTGAAATTCAAGTTTGTAGGAAAGGCCACTACAACCGCCACCCACGACAGCTACTCTCAGACCGCCATCAGGCATATTTTCATCTTCACGGAATCGTTTGATATGTTTTACAGCCGATTCAGTTAGCGTAATCATAAGTTTTCTCCTCACACCTCTCAGATTAAGGCTGAGAGTTATTTCCCTGTTTCTTTTTGTAGTCTTCAATAGCAGCTTTAATGGCGTCTTCAGCCAAAACAGAGCAGTGAATTTTTACAGGAGGTAAAGAAAGCTCGTTAACGATATCGGTGTTCTTAATTTGAAGAGCTTCTTCTACCGTCTTACCTTTGACCCATTCAGTGGCTAAACTGGAACTTGCAATAGCACTTCCACATCCGAAGGTTTTAAATTTAGCGTCTTCGACAATATTCTGAGCGTTAATTTTTAGTTGCAACTTCATCACATCGCCACATTCTGGGGCACCCACAACGCCAGTTCCCACTGAGGAGTCTCCCTTTTCGAAAGAACCCACATTTCTTGGATTGTTGAAGTGATCAATTACTTTAGGTCCGTATGCCATAACGTTCTCCTTAATGAGTTGTCCATTGGACAGACTTTAAATCAATGCCTTCTTTCGCCATTTCGTAAAGCGGTGACATGTCTCTGAGTTTTTTCACGACCCCCACCACTTTATCGATAACAAAATCTATTTCTTCTTGAGTCGTAAATCTTCCCAAACCAAAACGGATTGAAGTGTGGGCTAAATCCTCTCCTACTCCCATCGCTTTCAAAACATAAGAGGGCTCTAAAGAAGCTGAAGTACAAGCCGACCCGGAGGAAACAGCTACTTCTTTTAATCCCATCATCATGGCTTCCCCTTCAACAAAAGCGAAGCTGATATTTAGATTGTTAGGAAGGCGATTGACTGGATCTCCATTGAGAAAAAGTTCATCTAGTTGAGCAAATAAACCGTTTTTGAGCTTATCTCTCAGTTGGCCTACCCGCTCAGCTTCTTGAGCCATTTCATTAAAACAAATTTCAGCAGCTTTTCCAAAACCCACAATACCAGGAACATTCAAGGTGCCTGAGCGGAATCCTCTTTCGTGTCCTCCTCCGTGCACCACTGGGGCTAAACGCACCCGAGGATTAGAGCGTCGTACATAAAGTCCGCCCACACCTTTGGGACCATACATTTTGTGGGCCGATAAAGAGAGAATATCAATGCCCATCTTCTCAACATCAATAGGAACTTTACCTGCAGTCTGAGCCGCATCGACATGAAATAAAATGCCACGCTCTTTTGCGAGCTTCCCAATTTCTGCAATAGGATGGAGAGTTCCCACTTCGTTATTGGCATGCATGAGAGAAATTAAAATGGTTTTTTCGGTAATCGCCGCTTCGACCTGTTCCACGGTGACCGCGCCAAATTTATCTACAGGAAGGTAAGTGACGGTACAGCCATGTTTTTCAAGATATTTTGCGGAGTCTAAAGTGGCTTTGTGCTCAGTGGCTGCTGTGATGATATGATTTCCTTTATCTGAGTACATTTCAGCAGCGCCCTTAAGAGCGATATTAATGCTTTCGGTAGCCCCACTGGTAAAAACGACTTCTTTGGGGTTGGCTCCTATCAGTTGCGCAATACAAGTCCGAGCTTTCTCTACAGCCTCTTCTGATTCCCAACCAAACGCATGGCTTCGGCTAGCTGCGTTTCCAAACTTTTCAGTCAAAAAAGGCAACATGGCTTCTAAAACTCTCGGGTCGAGAGGCGTGGTAGAGTTGTTATCTAAATAAATAGGTAGTTTCATATCGCTGTTTTCCTTTGGGCTAAAGCTTCCAACGAAGTGGATTCAAAAAGATGGATAATCTTTTGGTTAATGACATTCATAGGAGAAATAATCGAGCATGAGTCTTTCACGGGACAGGTGTTGCTTTCCGTTCCCACACATTCTGTCACTTGAATAGGACCTTGAAGAGTTTGAGTGACCTCTAGCAAGTTAATGTCAGTTAACGACCTCGTGAGTTTATAACCCCCTTGGTTCCCATACATGGGTTGAACAAATCCTTTGGTTTTCATTGTCTGCATGATTTTAGAAAGTAGCGTTTCAGGAATTCCACAAGTTTTAGCCATTTCACGCACGCTCGCTGTTTGTTCTTCCTGTCGGGCCAAGTAGAGCAGGGCAATGATGCCGTACTCAATCTTTTTGTTCACTCTCAACATAAAAACCTTGTTAATTCCATGGGTTACTTGAAACGCTTTCTAAACATACCAATCAAGTCTAATTGGACTAAAAAAGTCCAAGTAACCTCAATTCGTATTATGTGAATTTGAAAGGGTGAAGTCAAGTAGTAAGACCAAACTAATCCAGTTAGTTTGGTGTGTGTTTAAGTGGTTAAAATAATAGGTGTTTCTGTGGTGTTTTCTGGGCTGAAATATGGGGCGAAGGGCTTTTTCGGGCTCATCTACGAAATTGTTGAGATCTTCTTTTCAATGACTCACTTTTCTATTACAACTAGATCTTCTAGTTCACTTGAAGTGAATTGTAGTTCTAAAGCGTTCCCAACATTAAAGCTCGGGTTTTTCATCGGGTGATTGGGAAATGGGATTAGAAAATCCATTGATGAAAAAATTAGGAGAATCCAAAATGGCAGAAGCGAAACGTTCGTCTTCCACGGGTCGTACCAAGAAAAAGAAAACTAAAGTTACCAAAGGGGTGACTAAAGAAGCTGTCGTTGAAACTAGAGAAATAGAAAAAGATCAGAGGGTACCGGAGGATGGACAAACGGAAACCGTGACTGCTACGAGCGAGGCTAGCGAACCGATTGAGCCGACCGGAGCGGAGAATGAAAAGGAAAAAACAGTAGAACCGGTCAGATCTCGACCCTCCGACGAATACTTGGTTCAATGTTATTTTGATAAAAGCCAAAACCAATTTGTGGCGACGGTTTTGGAGTTCGGTCACATTCGAGCGGTAGGGACTTCTAAACCCGATGTAATCCGAGATTGTGAAAACCGATTAGAAAGCCATTTGAATCTTCTTAGACGGCAAGGAGAATCGCTTCCTGAAACCCTTCAGTCTCGACATTATCCTGAAACTCTGCAAATCCCTATTTCTCAAGGTTTGTACCGTAGACTGGATCTGTTATCTCGTCAGGAGAAAATAAGTTTAGACCAATTGGTGGTTGAATTGATTTCGGGGATGGTGGAAAGAAGGTTGCAAGTCTCAGCGAAACCTCAGGGGCAAAGTCACGGTCCGCGTCCTCAGCAACAAGGGCACCAGAATCACCACCGAGACTCACATAGAAATCATCATCGACGTGAAGGCCAAAGACATGAAGGCCAACGGCACGAATCCCCACGTCACGAATCTCAGCGACATGAGCCTAAACGGGAAGTGAGAAGGGAAAACGCTGAGGATTTTGCTAACGAAGGGGACAACATCGGAAATTTAAAACGCGAGCCTCAGCAGCTGCTTCAAAATCGAAACAATCGAAACCGAGGTGGACGAAACTTTCATAAAACGATGGAGTCTCGTGAAAACTTCCTTGAGTATGTGAGAAATCTAGAAAAAGGCAGTTGGAAAAAAAGATAAGGCCGAAATCCCATCGAGAGAATTTCGGCCCCAAATCAAAAGTCCTAAGTTT
>OMIX01000059.1 GCA_900299195.1 Deltaproteobacteria bacterium | reverse complement strand
GCACTTGGTTTTAAAGGTGCCATGAAAGCAGCATTTGGCTTACGCTTTCCAGCAGCTTTCTTAGTGGTTTTCTTTGCGGTTGTTTTTTTCTTAGTGGTTTTTTTCTTCATGTTACCCCCGAAAAAGTTAGCGTTGAACTGCAACTACAAAGACATGGTAAGCGCATTTTTTTAAAAAGTACAAACAATTTTTTATAATCTTTTCTTTTTTTTAGGATTTTCTCTCGGAGAACTCCCCATTTTTTGACTTTTTCTGTGCCTTTTTTACCCATTTCTCCCTCGGAAAACAGAGTTTTTGTTGCGACTTTCCCTCTGAGATTGTACTTTTACTACTCAACTCGCTCTTAAGGAGACCATGAAAACCGTTTATCCCTACTATTTGGCAAACACGGCAAGAAAATCGGATGTACTTTTGGATGTAACCGACAAGTACAGTGGCGAAGTGGCATTTCAAGTCTCAATCGCCGATAAAAAGGCTATTTTTGACGCTATTTCTGCAGCAGAAAAAGCCGAAACTGAGATGAGAAAACTTCCCTCTTATGTCAAACAGAGGATTCTTCAGCATTGCATACAGAAATTTACTCAGAGGGCCAATGAATTTGCTGAAATCCTATGCATCGAGGCCGGTAAACCTATCAAGGACGCCAGAGGCGAAGTCACTCGGCTTATCGACACTTTTCGCATCGCCGCTGAGGAGTGTTCGAGACTCTATGGTGAGGTTCTTCCTCTCGATATCAGCGAGAGATCTAAAAATTATCAAGGACAGTGGAAACGGTTTCCCATTGGGGCCTGCTCCTTTATTTCCCCTTTTAATTTTCCGTTTAACTTAACAGCCCACAAAATAGCCCCTGCGATCGCCGTGGGCTGTCCCTTCGTCCTTAAACCCGCAAGCAAAACACCTGTGAGTGCTTTACTGATGGGAGAAGTGTTAGCAGAAACAGAACTTCCCCCAGGGGCGTTTTCCATTTTGCCCTGCTCACGCCAGGGGGCTGAGCAATTCACTGAAGACGAAAGGCTTAAGCTTCTTAGCTTCACAGGATCTCCCTCGGTAGGATGGGACCTAAAAGCCAAAGCAGGAAAGAAAAAAGTTATCTTAGAATTGGGAGGAAACGCCGCGGTCATTGTAGATGAAGATGCCAATGTAGAAGATGCTGTCTCTCGAATTGTTTTTGGGGCCTTTTACCAATCAGGACAAAGTTGTATCAGTGTGCAACGAATTTTAGTTCACGATTCCATCTATGAAACTTTCAAATCCAAACTCATTTCGGCAACCCAAAGCTTAAAAAGTGGAAATCCTAAAGAAGAGTCCACTTTTATTGGCCCTATGATCTCAGAAGAAGAGGCTATTCGGCTGCACAGTTGGATTGATTCAGCGGTGGCTCGAGGAGCGAAACTCTTGTGCGGGGGAACTCGAAAAAAAGCTCTTTTAGAGGCCACTTTGTTAGAGAATGTTCCTAAAGAGGAAAAGATTTGTGCTGAAGAGGCTTTTGGACCCGTAGCCGTGCTTTCTCGGTTTTCCGATTTCGATGCGGCTCTTAAAGAAGTTAATGATTCGACTTTTGGTTTACAAGCTGGAGTGTTCACTCAAAATATTTATAAAGCCTATCGGGCGTGGGATGTCCTTGAAGTCGGAGGAGTGATTATTGGCGATGTTCCCTCCTGGCGTGTGGACCACATGCCCTACGGAGGCATAAAAAACAGCGGCCTAGGACGAGAAGGCATCCGCTGGGCCATGGAGGACATGACAGAACTAAAACTTTTCGTGCTGAGAACCCCCTAAAAAAGGTTCAGTGCCCAAGCAAACTTGAAAGGCCGCGGTTACATTCATAAAAAATGACCGCTACTGTTTAAGCTTGATGGGAGACTGACACGGCTTCTCGACAGACACGGCTTCTCGACACGGTTTCTCGCGGCTTCTCGACATTACTGCCGTTTCAGATATACTAAATATTAGTTTTTCTAAAATCATATTCATCTTTGAGGAGACATCATGGAACGCATGCACTTTTGGGTTTTACTATTTCTTTCTTTTTCCCCTTTAGTTCAATATGCAATCGAGCCGTGGGATCAACTCATTTCCAACCCCAACTCATCGGGTGAGTTTTACGAATCGACTGAGATTCGGCCTGCTTATTCACTTCATACCCTTTATTTAGTCAATAACTCACTTAACTATCTAAAACGCTCTTCCCTAGGAACTTGGACCAGTCAATATGTAGAGAACTCAAGACCTGTATTCCAAGCTGCAATCGACTTATTGGGCCAGGTTGCCCACATATCTTATGCTGCCAATTCAACAAGCTCTTACGGGGTGAGGTACGCTAACAACACTACTGGCTCTTTCCAAAATTATTTGAGTGTACCTAATACTATTACATACGGTTTCGATGAAAATGCCATTGCAGTCGATGCTACTGGCGTCGTCCACATCTCCCACAACGCCAAACCTAGTTCCTCTACACAAGCTCAAAGAGAAACCTTCGGAACTTTAAACAGTTGGACTAACCCGCTCCTCAGTATCCTCACCGATCCCATTGAAGCCAATGCCGATTTCACGGGAAGCAGCATCTATTTTAGTAATGGCAGGATAATCATGCAGGGTAACCCCAGACGAAGCAACTCTCCGGTTGCTATCAATGTTAAAAATCCCAATTGGGCGACAACGGTTGCTCTTTTAACAAACGCTGGAAGTAACACCTGCACAGCTGGGGCTTGGGGGGGAGAAGCCAAATTATCGATGTGGGGTGAAGGACACTCAGTCTATCATTGCGTAGCCGCAGGTTCACCCATGATAACTCACATTGGTTATGCCCAAAACGAATCGGGCGCTTGGATAACTTCAAGTTTAGCCCAAGGACCGGGAGCTCTACCCTCGCCTTCACGACCCGTTACCTTTATAGATAAAACCGATACACTTCACTTGGTGTATGAACAAGGAGGATTAAAATATCAGTATCGTCCTAGAAAGGGAACTTGGAGCAAAGTTGTTTCTCTCCCCTCGGGAACCGGCACTTCTTCCCACGTCGTTGCTGCCGACTCGATTTCGAGCGTAGACATAGTTTATGTGAGCAACAACACGCTCAAACATCTTTCCAATGCTTCAGGGGCCTGGGTATCTAAAGATATCATTACTCTATCCACCCCACCCAAGCTTCAAAAAGGGATGAAATTAGCCTACTAGAAAACAAAAACCTCTCCAATCGAGAGAACCCTTTCCTTTATCACACTCAATTTCAGAGCCAACGGAGGAAGCGACAAAATAAACTGCCCTTCCTCCGGTCTCATCTTTTCTCCGCTAAGGAACCCTACCCAAATTCTCTTTAATTTCAGAAACAGCCTTTGATCTATCGTTCTCTTGTTTTGTCTTCCACGTTATTTAATGATTGCCTAATTCATTTTTTATTTTCTTAATAGCACTCGTAGTAACTGCTCTTACTTCTTTATCGGGGGAGTTATTTAAAAGTGTTTCTAATTCGACAAGGGCAGGTTTGGCTTTTGGGCCAATGGCCCCAAGTGCTTCAATCGCTTTAATCTGAACCCACATGTCTTCATCCTTTAAGGTTCCTATCAAGGCGGGGACTACGTCGCGGGCTTTTTCTCCCATTCTACCAAGAGCTTGAGCAGCACTGCTTCGAACTAAACTCTCTTGGTCTTTTAAGGCCTTGATTAAGTCAGGAACCGCTTTGTCGGCTTTTTCTCCTATTCCACCAAGAGACTGAGCTGCACTGCTTCGAACTAAACTCTCTTGATCTTTTAAGGCTTTGATTAAATTAGGAACCGCTTTGGCACCTATTTGACCAAGAGCCCAAGCTGCGTTTTCTCGAACCCCACTGTCTGGTTCCTTTAAGGCCGTGATTAAATCAGGAACCGCTGCGTGGGCTTTTTCTCCTATTTGACCAAGAGCATAAGATGAACTTCTTCGGACTAAACTCTCTTGGTCTTTTAAGGCCTTGATTAAGTCAGGAACCGCTTTGTCGGCTTTTT
>OMIX01000058.1 GCA_900299195.1 Deltaproteobacteria bacterium | reverse complement strand
GGAGACACTTTCGGGATTTTTCAGCTAGAAAGTTCGGGAATGCAGGATCTGCTCAAAAAAGCACGCCCCGATTGCTTTGCTGATATCGTCGCTATTATCTCTCTGTATCGTCCAGGCCCTATGGTCATGCTCGATGATTTTATTGGACGTAAACACGGTACTATTCCGATTCAATATGAATTTGAAGAGCTAAGACCCATTCTTCAAGAGACTTATGGAATCATGGTGTACCAGGAACAGGTTCAGCAAATAGCAATGAAGTTAGCCAGCTATACTGCAGGTGGCGCTGATCTCTTAAGAAGAGCCATGGGTAAGAAAAAGCCTGAAGAGATGGCGAAACAAAAGGCCATTTTCCTTGAAGGGGCTACCAAAAATGGTCATGACTCTATCAAAGCGGAAAAACTTTTTGATCTCATGGCCAATTTTGCGGGATATGGATTTAACAAATCCCACGCTGCCGCTTATTCTGTGATTACTTGCCAAACAGCTTTTCTTAAAGCTCATTACCCAGTTGAGTTTTATGCTACGTTATTATCCACCGAACGAGAGAATACCGACAAAATCACAAAGTACATTGCAGATGCCCGACGCCATCACATTGAAGTACTTCCTCCAGATATCAATGAAAGTGACACCGACTTCACTGTGTTGACTGAATCTCAGATTCGATTTGGTTTAGGAGCTATTAAGGGAGTGGGGCAAATTGCAATCGACTCTGTATTAGAAGCACGAAAAACAGGAGGTGCTTTTACCGACCTCTTCGATCTGTGTGCTCGATGCAATACTCGAACAGTGAATAAACGGGTCCTTGAGGCTTTTGTTAAAGCCGGAGCTTTGGATAGTTTTAAAATTCACCGAGCCTCATTATTTAAGGCGATCGATGAAGCTCTTGAAATGGGGTCATCCCTTCAAAAAACTAAAGATGATAAACAACCCTCTTTTTCAGACTTACTCGGATTTGAGGAGGACTCAACCTTTTCTCAAAGAAAGGTGACTTACCCAAAAGAAGAACCTTGGCCTAGGCTCTACGAACTGAAGTTAGAAAAAGATACCATTGGTTTTTTTGTTTCTGGGCATCCCTTAGATGACTTTACTGAGGAATTAGAGAGGTACACCACCACTAACATTGCTTCGTGTCTTTCATCTTCTAGTTCGAAAGATGTTTTTATAGGAGCTGAGATCGTTTCTCTAAGAGAGATTATTACTAAGAGAGGGGACCGAATGGCCTTTGTGACCCTTGAGGACAAAACAGGTCAAATCGACACCGTAGCGTTTTCAGATATCTACTTGGAAAATGAGACTCTTCTCAAAGCTGGAGAACCTATTTGGGTCAAAGGACAAATTGAAGTAGGCGAAGGCGGAGCCAAACTTATTTTATCTAAAAAGAATCATGCAAAAATTCTCCCCCTTCGTCATGCTTATGAAGCGATGGCTAAAGAGATACACCTCTATTTTGGAGTAGAACAAAAAAAGACCTTAGATTCAGCAACACTAAAGAAATTTCAAAATTATCTTCAAGCGGTTTCAGACAAGAATGGCGCCCCGTTATTTCTTCATCTAGCCATTTCGGATCGCTCAGAAACTGTGTTAAAAATGAAAGAGACTATTCCTTTAAATAGGGACACGGTAAGCTTTATCAAGAATATTCTTCAATCAGAGAAGGTGAAACTTGAGTTTAGGTAAAATCATCCTTTGCGTTCTGTTTTTATCTCAGTCTGTTTGGGCCGAAGGGGTTCCGTTTCAGGTTTCTTCTTCCGCACTGAACTCTCAACCTTCAGCGCCAGCCAACTCGGTAGAAAATGTAGATCCAGAGACTACCTTAATTAATGATTTGAAATACCTTGCGGTTTCTAACTGGCTTCAAAGTTACCTAGGGAGTCGGTATCCCCAATTTGACAAATATATCACCCCTGAGTTCGCTGAAAAATATATTCTCGACTACAAAATTGCTCGCACTAACCCCTCCGGCGGATTGGATTTGGTAGGCCATTTAGATGGAGACTCTTTAAAAAAATGGATTCGCCTCATGGAATCCAAAACCAAAGGCTCAAACCAAATTAAACCCCTATTGATCGTCTCCTCAAATTTACCGGGTTTTAAATTATCTGCGGAAGAAACCGCCTCCAAAATGCGAGATTCATCCACTATTCAGTTGTTAGCTCAGTTAACTCAACAGCCCTTGCAAAGACTCAACACGAAACTCACCCCTTTAGACAGCTCGATTAATATCGATAGTCCGCCTAAAAGCAGTTCTGAAATACAAAGCCTCTCTTCCATAGCTTCAAGGCGAGGAGACACTCTCGTCATTTGGGAAACCTTCACAAATTGTGCGGGGTGTAGCTCTCCAAGATTTGATATATTCGTCTATAACACCTCCACTCAAAACCTAGCTTTTGTCGTAGGTGAAGACATCAACTTATCTCAAAGAGATTTTTCGAATTCCGAAACGGTAAAGCGGAGTTTGAATCCGGTATTTCAGCAATTTCAATCTGCCTTAGAGAATGCTTTTTCAGAAGGCACTATTCATGATGCTTCCTATAAAATCATTTTCGAATCGGTCGATTCTTACCGCACTTTAAAAGTAGTTGAAAATGAATTGAGCCGGGGAAATGGTTTTAGTAGCCCAGTCTTCAAAAAGGCGTCTGGAAAATCGGCAGAATATGAAATTAAATCTTCATTGACCTTGGAAGAACTGGCTCAGCGAATTCAAGGTATCAACTTATCAGGACTGAAGCCCCAAATTTCAAAAGTGGACAGCATTACTCTAAGCGTTAAGCTTTTAAAATAAGCTGATTCGCCTTGAAATCGGCTAGTTGATAGGAATGCCCTAACTGTGAGATACTTAAGTTAGCTTCCCCGAATTCGAAGAAACCCAATCAACCTCTTTTTATTGCCATGCAACAAAAATCTATTTTAATCTGCGGTTTAAGCCTAATTTTTTTAACTCACTGTGCTTCTCTAAACCCTTTTTCCTCTTCAGGACCGGAAAAGAATGAGCCTCAGGAAAAATCCGCTGAAAATAACAACTCTGAAAACCCCCCACGATACACATGGGAAATTAATGAGGCCCTCAAAAACTCAATCAAGAAACGTATTGTCGTTTTAAGTTTTCACAATCGCTCACAATACGGCGGAAAAGATCTTGGGGAATACGCTGCTAACACAGTTCACGAAGCCATATCGAAAATTCCTGAGTTTGTTATCTTAACTGAGGAGGAATTGAACCCTGAGGAAACTGCGCTTTTTCAGGATGGAAAATACAACATGAAAGCCATTTTTGATAAAGCTCGTGCCAGGGGAATTTCGGCTGTTGTAACGGGCTCTATCGATGATGTCAGAATTCAAGAACGCGGAGATGAAGTGGGATTGTTCCGAACCCGCTACCACTCGATCACTGCAAAAATTAAATTCCAACTTCACGATGCCACCAATGAAAAAGTTCTACTCACCAAGAACTCCACAGCAGAAGTGATGGAGGAACACACACGATTCCTAGCCAGTCAATCGGTGGAAACTTATGATGCCGGCCGAGCCGAAGGGGCCGTTTCTAAAGCGGTCGACAAAGTCATTCCTCTTTTCTCTCAATATGCAAAAAGAATTTCTTGGGCCGGTAAAATTGTAAAAATCGAAATGAACCGATTTTTTATCAATGCAGGAGAGCCCACAGGCATTGTGCCCGGACAATTGCTCAAGGTATTTGGTCCGAGTGAACCTATCATTGACGATGAATCTCAGCACTTTTTAGGAATGGCCCCGGGTCGTTTTAAGGGAATTCTTAAAGTGGTTGATTATTTCGGAACTGACGGGTCAGTGGCCATTTTGCATGCGGGTGCAGGGTTTCAAGAAAAAGACCGAGTCGAAATTTATAGCCCACCCCGTAATTAATCCTGTAGCTTGAAAAAGCTGAGCGTGATATCTCTACTTAATGACTTGGGAGTTGGTAGTAAAACGACACATCTCATGGTCCGATTTAGAAGACCAACAATCAGAACTCATTAGAAAAGTTCAATCGAATCCTCAACTCGCTTTTTTGTTGATCTCAGAGCCCAAACCGACCTTCACTTTTGGCCGAAACTCAAACCCAAATGAACTCTTGTGGTCGTCAGAAACCCTCAAGGAAAAAGGAGTGCAAGTTTTCCCAGTTTCTCGAGGAGGCAAGTGGACCTATCATGGTCCTGGACAAATTTTGATTTATCCCATTCTACACCTTCCTAGTCACAGTTACTCATCCAAGGCAGTAAGACAATTTTTAGAAGACCTTCGCCAATCGGTTCAGGACTCTTTGGAAACTTTAGGTTGTCAAAAGATAAGCAAACAAGAGCCCTTCGGTTTGTATATTGCCAACAAAAAATTGGCCTCTTTTGGTTTAGCTTTTCAACGAGGGATATCCTCACACGGTTTGGCTTTGTATTACCAAGATCAATCGCTGTTTTTCTCGGGTATCACCCCTTGTGGCGTCCCAGAGGGAAAAAACACGTTTTTGCTCGATCACTTAAGTTCAACACCTTCTTGGGACTCTGTGGCAAAAACTGTATCTAAAGAGATAAAAAACCGTTTCAGTTTAAGAGCAAGTCAGGTAGTCTAAAGCCTGAAATTTAATGCTTTTTCTTTAGGAGACATGCATGTTCAATAAAAATCGCAGTGACTTAATTTTGGAAGTCAACAACAAGGGCAACGTCACTATTTACTCATTGTGTGTGGTGGTGGGAATTGTGGTCGGTATTTTGGTGGGAATGTTTTTCTCAGGCGGAATTGGCTCCGGTGGAGAGAATCCCGTAGTCGCCGAATACAATGGAAAATCGGTTCGTGCTACAGAGGTTTTTGGGCCTGTCAAAACTAGACTCTTCGAATTAGAAGAAGAAGTTTTTCGAACCAAAGAACAAGCCATCCGTGAATTTGTTGAACAACGATTGCTAGATGATGAAGCTCGAAAAGCTAATCTACCTATCGAGCAACTTCTTGAAAAACAATCTGGGGGTGCTCCAGCTGAAGTGTCTGACAAAGATATTGAGACCTTTCTTGCATCGAAAGGACTTAGTTTAAAAGACCCCAGAATTAAAAAAGATGATGTTCGAGAGTACTTGAAATACCGACAAAAATTCGAAAAGCGTCAAGCTTTCGTTGAAAAATTGCGTGAGAGCGCAAAATTGAAAATTATGGTTAAAGAGCCCGAAGCTCCAAAGCTAGCCGTCAACACTGAAGGGTATCCTTCGTGGGGAAATGCAAAAGCTCCAGTCACTGTAATCGAATTTTCAGATTTTCAGTGTCCATTCTGCTCTCGAGCCGTTCCTACGATCGACCGAATCAAAAAAGAATTTGGACCGGATAAAGTGCGAATCGTGTTCCGAGATATGCCACTTCCCAATCATAACCGAGCTCTTCCCGCCAGCTTAGCTGCACGATGTGCTAATGAGCAGGGAAAATTCTGGGAAATGCACAACACTCTGTTTGAAAACCAGCAAAAGCTTGAGGACAAAGATCTCAAAGAATACGCCAAAACAGTCGGTTTAGACGTGGCTAAATTCAATGAGTGCTTTGATGGGAAGAAATATGTCGCAGATCTAGAAAAAAGCCGTTCAGAAGCCGAAAAAATCGGTATCGCTGCAACTCCTTCTTTCTTGATCAATGGCGTTCTTCTTCAAGGGGCTCAACCCTTTGAAAAGTTCAAAGAGAAAATTGACCGAGCTGCAAAACACGGCTAACCATTTCATGAAAAAGCCTACTAGCTTTTAAGCTAGTAGGCTTTTTTACTTTTATGAGCGTCGAATCTAGTCCTCAAAGATAAAAATCTTGGTAGTCAGTAGAAAAAGATTTTACATTCACACAACTAACCCAGCACCCACAGCGTTTGCAGTCACGGGATCAATAATCAAAAATAGGCCTGATTCCCTATGATTCTTATGCTGATCTATCCAGAGGGATTTAGAAAGAGTCAATTGGGCTCTAAAAAACTCTCTGTTTTGTCCACTAGAGGAGTTTTCTTCCATTAGATTCACCCTTGCGAGGGATTCCTGACAAGTGTGTCTAAGAATATAGTTTTTAGAATTCTCACAGGGATTTGAATCAAACCAAAATAATTCAGCCTCGATTTGTTCAGTGATTAAACAATCATTTGATTCTAAAGTAACGACATCTCCTCTTTTGATATCAATATCATCACACAAAGTGAAACTAATGGACTCGGGATAAGAGACTGAACACCGGGCTTCTTTTCCTACATAAATTTTTTTGACTTGGGATCTCAGCCCTAAAGGTCGGATATAAATGGAATCCCCAGTTTTTATCTCTCCCGACAAAATTCGACCCGCATAGACTCTAGAAGCTGCAGTTTTTTGGGTGGGATCTAATAACGTTTTTTGTATCACCAGTCTTAAACCGTGTTTATTTTTTTTATTGGAACAAGATACGGTCTCAAGAAATTTCAACAAGGTTGGCCCCTCATACCAAGCCATTTGGGTGGTTCGATTGACGAGGTTTTCCCCGGTGATCGCCGATACCGGGATGAAATGAAATCGACCAGAATCTAAGACTTGAAGAATCTCTTGGATCTCAGAAATTTTTACCTGATATTTTGCGTGCTGGTGATCTACGAGGTCCATTTTGTTTATCATAAATACAATTTGAGGCATTCTTAACAATTGAAGTAAGCGAATGTGTCTTCGGGTTTGTTCCGCTATGGGGCGACTAGCGTCTACTACAACTAGAGCTAACTCACTTTGAGCTGCTCCCACTAGAAGATTTCTTGTATATTGAGCATGGCCAGGACAATCCGCAATAATAAATCTCCTCTGACTGGTTCGAAAAAACCGATAGGCCACATCAATCGTTATTCCCTGTTCTCTCTCATCCTTCAAACCATCAAGTAATTTTGATACTTCAGGTGGCTCTTCATTTTTTTTCTGAAGGAACAATTCTTCTTCTTCTTCCTGCGTAATATTTTGAGTTTCCCACAGAAGTCTACCGATAAGAGTGCTCTTACCATCATCTACATTACCCGCAGTCAATAGGCGTAATAATTCCATATTAAAAATAACCTTCGCGCTTTCTATCCTCCATAGCTGAATAGGAGATTTTATCGTCCGTTCGAGTTCCTCTCTCTGCTTTTTTTAGAGCTGAAATTTCAGATAATACTTCTTTAGCATTGCGAGCGGTAGATTCCATCAGTCCAGTGCATAAAACATCTCCCACCGTTCGACAACGTACCCTAAGCTCTTCAATTTTTTCGGTTTTGTCTGGGGTGAAATAGGGACTGTCTGCTAACAAAACCCCGTTGGACATACGCACACAACGTCTTGAGTGACTGAAATAAAGAGATGGAAGATCTATATTTTCCCTTTCGATGTACTCCCAGACATCACGCTCGGTCCAATTGCTTATCGGAAATATCCTCATGTGTTCATCATTTTTCATCCGATAATTAAAAAGCATTCCTAATTCGACCCTCCGATTTCTTGGGTCCCACTGTCCGAATGAATTTCTCAAAGAAAATATTCTCTCTTTTGCTCTAGCCTTCTCCTCGTCTCTTCTGGCTCCGCCCAATAGGGCATCAAATTTATGATTTTTAATCGTTTCTAATAAGGTTACAGATTGAATTAAATTACGACTCTTTATTTTTCCAGACGGTTCACCCGCAAGTCCTGCTTTTATGGTGTTTTCAACATTACCTATCACTAGCTTTAAATCGTATTTTTCAACGACTTCTTTGCGAAATTGAATAACCTCTGGAAAATTATGGCCGGTATCAATATGAACTAGGCAAAACGGAATAGGAGCTGGATAGAAAGCCTTTTCAGCAAGATGAATCAAAAGCGTAGAGTCTTTTCCACCCGAGAATAGCAGCGCTGGATTTTTAAAAGATGCCGCAACTTCTCTTAAGATGAAAATGGCTTCAGACTCCAAAAATCTGAGATGGTCCAAAACTGACTCCTCGTTGGTGGAAATTGTATTTGCTCTAGGACTTTTTTGACACAAGAATCTACTGTCTCTGATTCTGTATTAATGATTATTTCTGGATGCTGAGGAATTTCATACGGAGCATCAATTCCTGTGAAGTTTTGAATTTCTCCCATTCTTGCTTTTTGGTATAGGCCCTTTGAGTCCCGTTTTTCACAAATTTCAAGAGGAGTTTCTACATACACCTCGTAAAAATTATCACAGAGCCTTCTTACGTAGTTTCTTGATTCACGGTAGGGAGAAATCAAACTAACCACACTTGCTACGCCATTTCTTTGCAAGTATTTAGCTAAAATCCCCACTCGACTGACATGAGTATTTCTGTCTTTTTCACTAAAACCCATTGGAGGCAGAAGATCTCGAATCTCATCCCCATCCAAAAGTTCACACTTGAAGCCTAAAGATTTCAGTTCTTTTAATATTGCCCTGGCAAGAGTTGTTTTGCCAGCTCCAGAAAGGCCTGTAAACCAGATCACGGGTGGAATGATCTCTTTTTTCCCAAAAAGACAACACTCCCACCATCGCTCATGCAAATAATACAACAAGAGTTTGAGCAGAGCCTCAATTCCGCCTGCCAAAAGAGCTAACTGCCATTCACGGGTAAGAATCCAAAACAAAACCGAAGTCACTAACGTACTAAAACAACGATAGGAGGCTGCTTTTAGAAATGATCGGGCATGGGTTTCTATTACCATTTAGGTATTTTACCCGAGCAAAAACTTCACTCAACGACTAATTCTCTTTTGGAAATAACGAGCCGCTTCAAAAATAGCACGGTAACTACTCAAAAAATAATGGCTTGACGCTTTGGTTTAACACTGGTTTTCAATTGAGCAATCAGTTGGTAAATCTTTTCGTATCTTTTCATTATAATATTTTCAATCTCCGCGCCAAGTTCCAGAGTTTTAAAGGAGTCATATTTTTCTCTATACTCTTTCTGGACCGTTAAATTTCTTTCTACGAAACTAATTATTCTTGTATTTAGGCAGTAGGACAAATAGTTTTCCCTTTCAAGTAAAATCTTATCAAAATCTAGTACGTAAAGTGTTAAATCTTCAGATTCAAAAAAACAAAAACCGGGTCGGTTTTGTAGGTTGTTTAATAGGTCACAGCCAATAATACTTTCCAACTCTAAAATACTATCAATTTTCCCCGGAAATGAATCGCTTCTTATAAGACTGATAAAATCTTCGTACAACTCCCAGATATTTTTTTTGAAAATAGGTGTTTCATCTTTTTTATATCCATTGAATTCCATCGCATCTTCATGCTTGGATTGAAAATAACTTGATCTCAATCTACAAATTGGATCTCTTGCTATGTAAATAAGCTTTGGTTTAACTTGGGATAAAAATAGTTTTAGAGCGATCCTATTTTCTATGGGCCAGCTCTCTCTCGGCGAGTCACTAAACTCAAGCGGGGTAAAATTAGCTGACGAATGAAGATGATGAACCGTAAAACCACTATATGCAAGTGTCGCTTTCACACTTTGAGTCGCCGACTTATGTGGAGAATAAATTAAATAATCAAAAGTCTTAAACATAGAATGCTCCAAGAGCAGAACTTACAAAATATCATATTTTGTGCTCTAGAGTCCCCCCAAAAAACATATTGTTTGTTTGATGCATAACATCTTCATGGGGCAGAGTTAGCCCCCAAGTCAGTCCTGCTCAACGATTTTTAAACATGAGACCGCAACCCATGTTTAGCCCCCTGATTCCCTTTTTTCATATTTTTACTCGAAGTCAGTGAACTTGTTTTAGCCGTCTCTTTTTTAGTCGGCTTTTTTAATTGAAGTTTACTTTTCAAAGAAGCTTTCACAAACCCAACAAACAAAGGATGAGGAGCAAAGGGTTTGGACTTAAACTCAGGATGAAACTGACATGTCAGAAACCAGGGATGGTCTTTGATCTCCATCATCTCAACGAGATCCATCTCAGTATTAATACCAGAAAAAACCAAACCATTTTCAGTTAAAATTTTTCGATAGTGATTATTTAATTCATATCTATGGCGATGACGTTCCCAAATTTCGGTGGCCCCATAGGTTTCATGGGCCAAAGTTTTTGAAGCCAACTTACAGCGATAGGAGCCTAATCTCATACTGCCCCCCAAACGATCGACTCGACGTTGGTCTTCCATTAAATCAATCACAAATTCACCCGTATTGGAAAACTCACGGCTGGTGGCTTTATTTAAACCACAGACATGTCGAGCATATTCGATAATAGCTAGTTGAAGACCAATACAAATTCCAAAGTAGGGAATTTTGTGACTTCTTGCATACTGAATCGCTTTAATTTTTCCTTCAACCCCGCGATTTCCAAAACCTCCAGGAACTAAAATCCCTGAAAGCCCAGAAAGTTCCGATTCGACATCTGAACTTTCTAATCGCTCCGAATCGATGTACTTAAGATTAACTTTTACCTGATTCGCAATAGCTCCATGAACCAATGCTTCACTAACACTCTTGTAGGACTCAGTCAGGTCGACGTACTTACCCACAATCCCGATTTCAACAGTTCCATTTTTGGGGGAAGTCAATATCTGGGACACCTTAGCCCATTTGTCCAATCCTCTGGATTTGGCCTTGAGATTCAATCTCTGACAAATTTTTTCGTCTAACCCTTGCTCGTAAAATACTAAAGGGACTTCATAGATATTAGAGACATCTTTGGCTGTAATTACATTCTCAGCCTTGATATTACAAAAGAGTGCAATTTTTGACCTAATATCTGGAGGAAGAATACGATCTGTTCGACACAACAAAAAATCGGGTTGAATTCCAATTTCTCTCAACTTTTGGACACTGTGCTGAGTGGGTTTGGTTTTAAGTTCTCCAGACATTCCCAAGAAAGGAACTAACGTTAAGTGAATGAAGATCACGTTTTCTTCACCCATATCAAACCGAAACTGACGGATTGCTTCTAAGAAGGGAAGAGATTCAATGTCCCCGACCGTGCCGCCAATTTCGACCAAACAAATATCTTTTCCCTTAGCCACTCGCTTAATGCGCTCTTTGATTTCATCCGTGATGTGAGGAATCACTTGAACGGTTCCCCCTAAATATTCCCCACGACGTTCTTTAGCAATCACGGTCTCATAAACTTGCCCTGCCGAGACACTGTTTTCTCGGGTCAAGTTGATATTGGTGAACCTTTCATAATGGCCCAGATCTAAATCAGTTTCTGCACCATCCTCGGTAACAAAAACCTCGCCATGCTGAAATGGATTCATGGTTCCAGGATCCACGTTAAGATAGGGATCCATTTTCATCAAAGTCACTTTAAGACCCCGACTCTCCAACAAGGCAGCCATCGCAGCAGAGGCCAATCCCTTCCCTACCGATGACAGAACTCCCCCGGACACAAAAATATATTTGGTTTTCATGATCCCTCTTTAGTCGATATTTTAACCCGACTTAAATCTCTTTTCTTTAAATAATCTTCAACTTTTTGAATGTCCTGGGGAGTATCCACAGCAATCGTGTCTTCCTCCACCACGCACACTTGAATCTTCATCCCGTTTTGTAACGCTCGCAGTTGTTCGAGTTTCTCAGCTATTTCAAATGACGAGGGTACTAAAGAACAAAACTTTAATAACGCTTCACGACGATAAGCATAAATGCCAATGTGTTTATAAAAATCGCCAGTTTTAGAACTAACCAAAGGGCTTCGAGAAAAATAGAGAGCTTTACCCGAGTGGTCGAAAACTACTTTAACGCAATGGGGATTATTCAATTCTTGAGGTTCCGCTCTCTTTACCGCCAAGGTGGAAATATCGCAATCTGGTTGCTGAATTAAAGCTTGTACCAAATAATCAATGGCTTTCGGATTGAGTAAAGGCTCGTCCCCTTGCAAATTTACAATAATGTCGGCAGATCTTTCTTTGGCAACATACGCAACTCGATCACTTCCGCTGGGCAGCTCGGCGGGAGTCATTAACGCAGTTCCACCAAAGCCCTGAAGGCAATTGACAATAGTCTCGTGGTCCGTGGCCACTATCACTTCATCCAAACTTTGAGCTTGTTGAGCGATTTCCCAAACATACTGAATCATGGGTTTATTCAAGATAGGAGCTAACATTTTAAAGGGGAACCGGGTCGAATGCGCTCTTGCGGGGATAATACCTAGAACCTGAGCGGTTTTGACCATAATGTAGAAAGCTTATACTCAAACAGGGGGCATTTGGTCAAGACCCTGTCCCTAAACCCAAAAGCTCATCTTAAGTTAAAATCTCAAAGAGGAAATACCTTAGTCCAAATAAAGATCTTTGCCCCGAACCCACTTTTTCTTTCTCACTGGGGGCTTAATTTCATTCAATAATTTCAATTGCTTCTGAACTTCTTTCCACACAAGAGGACTGGTTTTAAGAAGATTTTCTAGCCTTTTGAACGCTTCCGAGCTTGTAAATTTTTGACCTTCACTCCAAAGGTCTTCAAATAACAAAGACGTAGCTCCGATGGCCAACGAAGGAAATGCCCCTTCGTCGACTTCTCCAAATCCCACGATGAACCCTCTTGTCCAAAGGGGTTTCAAAAGTTTTTGATAAGTCCCCTCCATAGCCTGCCCCTGTAGGCGACACTTTTTCTTTAAGGCTTTGGTGGAAAGGGGACTTTCTTCCTCTAACATTTGTAAAACCGATAAACTTTCTCTAGTAAGTCCTTTCGTATGACCGAGCAAGGTAGTGAGGTAAGTAAAAACTTCTCTAGAAAAAAAAGTGGCTCTTCCTTGATACCATTTGGAATAAACCACTCTTTTCGAACGAGACAACTCTTCTCGTAAATGCCATAGCTTGGCCACCCGGCTGTCGGCGGAATCATCCCACTCCCATTTCATCTTAGTTTTAGGATAGAGCTCACTCCAAAGAGATTTAGGCTCTTCCCTGTTTTGAATGGGAAAAACCAATAATGACCCGTTGCGATTGATGGCTTCTATGGCCTTCGAAGTTTTCATTGTGTCAAAGTATCCGAACCTCGTCTTTAATGCTATTTTCTTACTCTATGAAAAAAATAGCAATCGCCGGAGCAAGTGGGTTTGTCGGAACCAATTTAATTCCTTTTTTACTCAAAGATTATGCGGTCAGAGCTTTGAGCCGTTCTGCAAAAAAAAGTAATACCCCTAATTTAGAGTGGACGCCCGTTGAACTTTTCTCCACTTCCAGCACGATCAAAGCATTGAAAGATATTGATGTGGCTGTTTACTTAGTCCACTCGATGTTACCTTCCTCACGACTCTTCCAAGGCGATTTTCACGATACCGATCTTTTACTAGCTGATAACTTTGCCCGAGCTTGTCGTAAAAACAATGTGCAACGGATTATTTATCTAGGTGGACTGGTACCCGAGGGTTACATCAGTCCTCATCTTCAAAGTCGGCAGGAAGTTGAGGATGTGCTAAAAGACTCAGGAATTCCAGTGACCGTTTTGAGAGCAGGAATGGTGGTTGGCCCTGGGGGATCTTCGTTTGAAATTTTAAGATCTCTTGTCAAAAAACTTCCCCTCATGATTCTTCCCAAATGGACCCAAAGCGACACTCAAGCTATTTTTATCGATGATGTTCTTCGTGTGATTAAAGAGTCTATCGAGAGTGAAAATTTGAAAGACAAGACGTTAAATCTGGTTAATGGAGAAAGTTTAAACTACGAAACCATTTTAAAACAAACAGCTCAAGGATTTGGGTTAAAGCGCACCATGTTACCCGTGCCTATTGCTTCCACCGGGTTTTCTAAAAGGTGGGTTCAGCTTTTTGGGAACTCTTCTTATGAACTAGTTTCACCTTTAATTGATAGCCTTCTTTGTGATCTTCCCCAACTTCAACCGCCCTCTGAGATTGCCCATCTCATTCAATATAAAAACTTTTCTTCCATGATTATGGAGACATTAAAACGAGATCTCGGCACCGTCCCCCCCCGGCCCCAACGACGAACTCGCACTGTGGACAGTGTCCGATCGATTCAACGACTCCCTTCCGTTCCAAAAGATTGCCATTGGGTGGCAACTGAGTACATGAAGTGGCTGCCCGATTTCTTTCATGCCTTTTTGTTTATTCAAACCCGACCCGAAAAAAATTGTATCGAATTTAGATTTACCTTTTTAAGGACTCCACTTTTAGTTTTACAGTTTGTCAAAGAATCGGTGGACATAGACCGTGAAAAATTTCACATTGTGGGCGGACTTTTAACGCGAACCACCAATACCGGATGGCTTGAATTTAGACAGATTGAGCACAAAAAATATCTTCTGGCCTCTATCCACGAATTTGTGCCTAAATTGCCTTGGTATATCTATGTTTTGACTCAAGCCCCTCTCCATAAATTTGTGATGAAAGCTTTTGGTAGACATTTAAAAAGCACTTTTCACTTGGGCCAAAATCAAGTTAAAGTCAGCCACTAAAGATTAAGGAGACACCCATGAGCCAAGTGACTTTAAAAGGAAATCCATTTAACACCATAGGCAATCTTCCTAAAGTGGGAAGTACTGCTCCCGATTTCAAACTGACCAAAAGTGATCTTTCAGAAGCAACTTTAAATAGCTATGCTGGAAAAAGAAAAGTCCTCAACATATTTCCAAGTGTCGATACTCCTACTTGCGCCACTTCAGTAAGAAAATTTAATGAAAGAGCGGCTGCACTCAAAAACACTGTCGTACTTTGCATTTCAGCCGATCTCCCTTTTGCTCAAAAAAGATTCTGTGCTGCAGAAGGTATTGCCAATGTGGAGTCGCTCTCCACATTCCGAAGCCATTTTTCAAAAGATTATCAAGTGGAAATGGCCGACTCTCCTCTTAAAGGTTTGTGCTCTCGAGCCGTTATTGTTCTCGATGAAAACAACAAAATTCTTCATGCTGAGCAGGTTTCAGAAATTGCGAATGAGCCTAATTATGAAAGCGCTCTGGCCGCTTTAAAATAGATACAGGAAATCAATATGAAACTTTACTCTTTATTTTTTATCGCTTTAGTTTCTTCGATGTTAATTGCATCGGAGACTGAAATGGAATGGGGATATCAAAGTCCTATCTATCCGACAGTTAACGATTGTCGAGCGATCATTTATCGAAACGCGGGTCTTTGTACCAGTCGAGATTGCCAGGCTATTATCCTAAACGCTTTTGGATACTGCCGATCGGAAGATTGTAGGGCCATATTGACTAGAAATCCAGGCCGATGCCAAACCAATGATTGTAAAGCTCTTATTTGGCATAACTTAGGATACTGCCAAAGCTCCAATTGCCAAGCTGTGATTTACAACAATATTGGATTTTGTCGATAAAATGCTGCGACTTCTTCGAGGAGGATTGTGGTTTGCATTGATCCTTTGCCTTTCCTCTCTTGTCTTTCGCTCTTACGTCCTCTTCCAATCGAAGTTTTACAGCTCTGGCGCTGAATCGATTGGGCTTTATGGAATCTTAGATATTACTGAGGGAAAAACTCTCTATCGTTCCCCTGAGGAGCGCCCCTATTCCATTTTTGTTTTTACCCCGCTGTATCCCTTCGTGGTTGGCCATTGGATCAAAGCTCTTCGTATTAGCCATCTCGCAACTCGAGTTATTGCCATCAAATGGGTGGGAATAGGGTTATCCTTTTTGCTTTTTTTTATTTTCTGGTGGGCAGCCCCCAAACACTCTCCCCCCTCGCTTTTGATTAGTGTTTTAGCCCTAACTTTAAGCTCATCTCGACTTTTTGATTACATCGGCACGACCCGAAATGACATTGCTGCTCTAGTGGCAGAATTATTAGCGCTGTGTTTTTTTTCTAAGTACATCAGCTCCCAAAAAGTCAAAGAGTTGTTACTTTTTACTTTTTTCTCTGTTTTGGGTGTTTGGACTCGCCAGACGGCAACTATCGTTTTTTTCTCAGGAATTTGTTGGTTGTTGTTAAATCGAAAATTTAAGCCAGCCTTATTATCAGCTTTCCTCTGGGGCATGGTTAACCTAACCGTTCTCTTCTTGCTTTATCAAAGATTTGGGCCTTCTCTTTTTGACCATATTCTTTTTTCTAACATCAGAGTTTGGAAATCTTTTGATTCGTCCCTATTCACCACCTCACTTTTTTCTTACTTTGCCAGTATGATTGTTTTTGGAGGGCTTCTTTACAGTTATTTTAAAAGAAATCGATTAGAAAAAAATTCAATTCCCCAATTTTATTTTTTGTGTTTGCTCATAGGTAGCTGCGTAGGTTCTATTTCCTACTTTAGGTCTGGGGGAGATGTGAATTACTTATTTTTTCCGGTCTTAGCTGGAACCTATTTTACTCTTCCCATTTTAGAACATTGGATGAGCCGCCCATTCAAACTTGGCGTAATAGTTCTCCAACTTTTACTCATTAGCTTCGTCTATTTTCAAAAATCAAAAGCTGCCCTTAAGTACTCTCAACTACCGTACCCCCAAATGGCTCAAGAGATTAAAAGCCGCTATCCTGGATATGGATTGATCGTAGGCCACTACGCACAGAACATGGGAATTTACCTGAAAGACTGGGCCTATCACGGTCCTGACTTAACAAACGGAACGATGTTAGCTTATAGTGCCCATCTGAAATTAAATTGGCTCGTAGCTGATGCCAAAAGTGCAATTCGAGAAAAAAAGATCACAGCTTTAGTGGATGCCAATCCCAACTGCGCCTCGGGACCTTCCCTGAATCGGGAGTGGTTTCTTTCCTTTCCTAAACGGGAGATTCTGGCCGATTGGCTTTGTGTTTACCACCGGAACTAGTCGATGGGGAGAACGCCTGGATAATCCCTTGAATACATTTCAATAGCTTCTTTGACCACTTGAATAGCTTCTTTGGGGCCTAGAAATTCATTCACTTTAACAGTTTTCATTTCAAGAGCCTTGTAATCCTCAAAGAAACGTTTCACTTGTTTTATCCAATGCGGGGGCAATTCTTGAATGCTTCGAAAATGTGAAAATTCAGGGTCGTCCGCATGAACTGCAATGATTTTATCATCGGCTTCCCCTTGGTCCTCCATTTT